>NZ_JBSREC010000102.1:0-11583 GCF_055145805.1 Methanomicrobium sp.
TTGAGCGAACTTTCGCCATCATACTTCGGCCTTACAAAGTGGTCTTTCGCCACATATAAACCTTGTTAATTCAGGACCGTTTTTGGTCTGCTGATCACCCTGACCCTTTGTGAAATCAGGTAAAACAGGCGTTTTTTGAGGATATTTTTTCATCCGCGCAAAACAGGCACTAAATGCTGTACCTGTACAGGCAGAGGATTTTGTATGTTGCGCCGGTTTTCTTTCAAAAATACTTTATAAAATCATCCTGACACAGCAATTCCATGAAAAAAACACCAGGGCTCACCAGGAAAACACTTAAAAAATAAATCCCTGAAGACAAAAATAAATTAAAATTGGGAACCGGGCTGCCTAACGGTGCCTTCTCTTTAGTTCTTCTATAACATCAGAAAACTCAACGTTACAGCCACGAAGAGCAAGCATCAGGTGAAAAATAAGATCTGCCGATTCATAGACCTTCTGCTCATAGTCATCATTCTTGGCGGCAAGAATAAACTCAGTCGCTTCTTCACCCACCTTTTCAAGCGCCTTGTCAAGTCCTTTCCTGTGTGTTAAAATCTCGACAACATAACTTTTTTCAGGAGGATTATCCATTCGTGAGCATATAGTATCCCACAACTCTTCAAAAACAGACGTATCCATCATTTATCACTCTCTTCGGGAAGAATAATCTCCCCTATTTCCTTTCTGAAATATCTCAGGATAAGAAGGCGGCCCTTCTCAACATTGCACCCGCCTTTTCCAATGGCAATCCCCAGATCATACCTGCTTTTTACATAGATGTTCAGCTTTTGCGACTCTTCATCGGCCCTGACATCATCGATCTGTGCAGGCTTTAGGATATTTTCAATAAAACCCCTAAGATCGCTGCACTCCTCAACCATCTCAACTCTCTTACCAAGAATTCTCTGAAGTTTTTTTATGTTTCCCCCTTCCTTTCCTATTGCAAATCCCATATCGCCTTTTTTTATAACATAGATGACACGATCATATGTATCATCAATAATACAGTCAAGAGCAGTGGATTTTGTGGCAATCCTCAGCTCTTCAATATACCGTCTCTCCTTAAATCCTATTGTAGATTGCATTAAAATATCAGCTATTATAAATTACGCCTTTTTTGATTAAATCTGTTGGCATAACCTTCATACATCATGAAAACCGGTGGATAAAACCTGCACCCGCCTCAACAAAACTCTCCGGATATCCGGATTTAATATCTGAAAGCCGTTTTGTGCAGTGTGAAGGCGCAAGGTAACCGATCCCCGAGAGTGAACTGATATCAGAATCATCAACATCATGAAGGCCCCCCATAAGCCCGACAACCCTGCCTTCTTTTCTGACAGATGAAAGAACATTTTCTATATGCGGATGAGAACAGCCCGATATTACAAAATAACCGTCCTCCACTTTTATCGCAACAGACTGCTCAGGAATCTCATCACCAAGAGCACCGGTTGAAAATATTCCAGGCAGAATCTCCTCCCTGCCGCATACAATGTGCAGATCAGAGTTTTTGGACATATACAAAAGAGTCTCTTCTGAAAATGAACCGAGTGCAAATGTCTTAACTTCGGGGTTTAAATCTTCGAGAATTGAGATCCCGCCATTATGATCCCAGTGATCATGTGACAGAAAAACAGCTTTAACATCATATGTTCCGATACCAAGTGATGACATATTTTTAAGCAGTATATCCTTTTTTGCACCTGTATCAAAGAGAAGACCGGCCTCTTTTATAAAACATGAAAAGCCAAAATCAGAAACAACAGACTGATCATATGCAATATTATTGTAAACCTCTGCAATTGTAAGCATTACAAAAAATCTGTGGTTTAATCGGACTTTATAGCTTCGTTAGTAACAAAAAAAAGAGTTCATGAAACAGATGTTTCATGCACTTATCTTAAAAAAAGATTCTGCCATTTTCAGATATAACTATTCCAGTTTATCACAAACGATGTCCAAAACACCGTTTTTAATATTGAAAGTGCTCTGACCGGCATGAACCATGCAGGGAAGATCTATTGTTTTTTCATTCTCGCCAAAACAGATGCGCACCATTTCCGGCTGGACATCGATGACTGGCATCTTTTTTAAATCAGAAGGCAGTTCTGCTGTTATGTATACCTTGTCAGGTCCTTCAACAACCTCATATTCCGGCTCTTTCTCAGATATATCCTGATCATCCATCTGGAATATATGGGGTTCATCGCCACGGCCTGAGATGATAGTGCATCCTACAAAACGTGCATTTTCATCCAGCGGGAGACTGCTGATAATCTCTTCCATCACTTTTGCAAGGTTTCTGAATACGTCGTCGTTGGGTTCATTTGCCATATATATCACACACCCTGTACAGGTTGCCTGTTCTCTCTACGATACCCTTTGCCGTAAGTTCATTCAAAACACCGGCAATTTCTGATCCGGGAACTTCAATAAATTCACCGAGATCATCAATATTCATCTCATAACCTGCAAGTGCAAGTACTAAGTTTATCTCTGTCTCACTGTCTAATATTCCTTTGCAGGAGGGTTTTAATTCCCTGATTTTTTTATCAATATCCCTTTCAATATACTCCAGATCAGAGAGGACATTATCCCTTGAATTCATAAGATCTCGTATTATCTTTATTCTTTCAATTGTGCGCCCCAGAGCACAGGTCTGCTGCACAGTTTCCGGAACTATTGAAACTTTTACATTTTCAAGATTTATCCGGACTTCAAAATCCTTGGAAAGAGAGTAATACTTCCTTCTGTTGATATCACTTCTGTATTCTATAATGTCTTCCCTCTCCATCATCTGAAGATGCTCGATTACAGCTTTGGGACTTACCATAATCCTGTCCGAGATCTCTGTGACAAAACAGGGTTTCTGTCTTAAAAGCTGTATTATTCTCCGGCGGTTTTTGTTGCCAAGAATATCGAGGAGGCGGGATACATCATCACCCTCCATCATATATATACCAAAGGTAAGTATAAAAAATATAAAAAAGTATCTAAGTTGACAACCTGTAGTTAGGCGCCTCATCAGTTATAAGAATGTCATGCGGATGACTTTCCACCTGTCCTGCGGACGTAATTCGAATAAACCTGCTCTTCTCCTTCATATCCTGGATTGTAGCAGAACCGGTGTATCCCATTGCTGATTTCAGACCGCCGATAAGCTGGTACATCATATCAGATACAGAACCCACATATGGCGTTGCACCCTCAATTCCTTCAGGCACATACTTGTTCTGGCCGATATTCTTCTTCTGGAAATAACGATCACTGGACTCACCTCCGGTCATAACACCAAGAGAACCCATACCGCGGTACTGTTTATAACGACGTCCTTTTATTGCAATAACACGGCCCGGGGCTTCATCTGTTCCTGCAAAAAGACTGCCCATCATAACGGAGTCTGCACCTGCCGCTATTGCCTTTGCAATATCACCGCTGTACCTTATTCCGCCGTCTGCTATGACAGGAACATTGTATCCTTTTGCGACTTCTGCGACAGATGATATCGCAGTAAGCTGCGGGACACCAACTCCGGCAACAACCCTTGTTGTGCATATTGAACCAGGCCCTATTCCTACCTTAAGACCGTCAACATAATCCGCAAGCTCTTCTGCCGCTCCGGCTGTTGCAATATTTCCGGCAATTACGTCACAGGAAACACTCTCTTTTATCTTGCGGACAGACTTTACAACATTAAGATTGTGACCATGTGCGCAGTCTGCAATAAGCGCATCCACACCTGCATCATCAAGCATCTTTGCACGTTTCAGATCAAAGGGACCCACCGCTGCAGCAACACGAAGATTTCCATCACCGTCAAGATTCGCATTGGGATACTGCTGTCTCTCTAAAAGATCCTGCATTGTAATGATTCCAAGAAGGCTTTTGCTTTCACTGACAACAGGAAGACGTTCGACCTTGTTGGCATACATAACCTCAAGCGCATCCTCAATTGTTATGGACTCGGCAACAGTTATCGGGCTTTTGGTCATCACTGTTCTTATATTCTCATAAGAACGGGAAGGCAATATTCCCCTCAGGTCGCGGCGTGAAACGATTCCTATAATCTTTTCATCCTCCATTACCGGAAGACCGCCAATGTTTCTCTCTTTCATCAGATAGTCTACATCGGAAACAGTTGCATCCGAGTCCACAGTGAGAACTTCCCTTTCGATGAAATCTCCGGCCTGTTTGACTAAAAGAACCTCTTCAACCTCACGTTCTGCGGCCATATTCCTGTGCAGAACGCCAATGCTTCCGGCGCGTGCAAGAGCAACTGCCATCCTGGATTCCGTAACTGTGTCCATTGCCGCAGATACAAGCGGAATTGTAAGACCTATACTCTTTGAAAAACGTGAATGGACATTTGCTTCACTGGGTTCAACAGAGGATGCGGCCGGCAGAAGCAGAACATCATCAAATGTTAAGCCGGTCTGCATGTCCAGTTTTTCAATATACATATAGTTAATTCACCTGACCATAGCCATAGCTTTTTGCACAAGTTCTTCCCTTATTGTCGCACTTCGATCGCCGCCGCAGACCATACCGCGAACACCGATTATCTCAGGATCAATCTTTTTTAAGGTGTCAAGGTCTTCAAACTTCAGAGATCCTGCAAGCGCGGTTAAAAGGCCAAGTTCACGATTTTTGGCGGTGAATTTTTTAAGTTCATCCTCACCCAAATAGTCAAACAGACCTTTGCCGTCTTTTACAGCAGTATCAATCATGGCAACGTCTGCGCCGGCCTTTGCCGCGAGTGGCGCCATGTCAAAAGGAGAGATCGAATCAACCCTTGTATAATCCGCATATGTTGCAATTACAACAGTCTTTTCAGGAAACTTCCACTTGACAGCTTTTGTTACAGACTTTATGAATTCAAGCGCATTCTCGTCGCCTTCAAACATAAGACCGACTTTTACGTAATCCGCACCTGCACATGCCGCACCAAATGCACCCTGGGATGCACCGCCGGGACGAAAATCGTAGTCTCCTATTGCAGCGCTGACAGGTTTTTTTGTCATGCTTTTTATCTCTGAGATAACCCAGGGGAAATTTGCACCCAGTGAGCCTTCAGAAGGCTTTTTTACATCTATAATATCAGCGGAAAACGTAGATTTTGCTTCCTCTACGCCTGCCGGACTAACCAACAATTCCATAGTTAATTTTTGTCATTTCCTATAATTAGTGATTATTATATACACATATCCGGAGACATCCAGAATTTTTAAACTTCTAAAGATATTATGGCCCGATAAATTACATTATAAAGACATATACACGTTTTTAGAGAGAGATACAAAATATGTAAAAATACCAGATAAAATCCATGACTGATCTTATTGAAAAAAAACTTTCCAGGCGAAAGAAGTACTTATAAAATTATTAGTATTCTTCTAAAGATACTATAATTCATAAGAAAAAAACCGGTGTTTATTTTATGAAAATTTTTCTTGCCGTCGATATTTTAAACGGAAATGTGGTTCACGGATATAAGGGACAGAGGCAGGATTACCTTCCCCTTGACTGGGGTATTGCAAAATCAACGATTCCATCTGAATATATACAGGAAATGGGTGCTAAAAACATCTATTTTGCCGATCTTGACAGAATTGAGGGAACAGGAGATAATGATTCAGAGATTCTGGCATGCAGGGGGCTGACAGAGACAGCAATACTCAACAGGGGAGCAAAAAAGCCATCCGATGCAATCTCCAAAGACTGGATAAAAAATGTTGTCAGCACCGAGACATGCACCAAAGACCAGAAAGATTATCCTTTTGAATATTTCAGCATTGTAATAAAAAACAACAGAACATATCCGGCAGGAGGAGATCCCAAAGAGGCTTTTTTGGCCTGCGCAGACTGGGACTTTGAGGGAGGGATTGTAATGAATCTCTCAAGTGTGGGTGCCGAAGACAGCATGGGCGGACTTGACATAGAAGGCATAAGAAAGTCATTTCCTGGAAAACTGCTATATGGCGGAGGCGTTAATGACATGGCTGATCTGAAAAGACTTTTCGATGCGGGATATGACGGTGCAATTATTGCAACAGCCGTTCATAAAGGCAGAATTCCATTAAAAGTGCTTCAGGAAGGAGAAATATGCTGGTAACAATAGAAGGAATTGACGGAAGCGGAAAATCAACGCTTATGAAAGGACTTTTAGAGGAATTAAAAGATTTAAATCCTGTATTCACAAGGGAACCGGGCGCCACATGGATTGGTGAGCAGGTAAGACGCGGCATAAAAGAACAGATAACCCCCATTGCCGAGGCTTTTTTATTTGTCGCAGACCATGCCGCACATCTTGATACAGTTATAAAACCGGCATTAAAAGAAGGCCGCATTATAATATCAGACAGATATTCGGATTCAAGATACGCCTACCAGTCAGAAACCCTCAAAGGACATATAGAAGAGCCACAAAAATGGCTTGAGGAGATTCACAACAAATGGACAATAATCCCCGACATCACATTTCTTCTCATTGTCCCGATAGAGGAATCACTTAAGAGGATAAAAGCAGAAAGAACAGATAAGGAGCATTTTGAATGTGAGAGTGTTCTTGAGAATGTTCAGAAGAACTACCTTTTGCTCGCGGAAAAAGATCCGGCAAGGTTTGTAATTATTGATGGAAAAAAGAATCCTGATGAAATACTGGGTTTTGTAGCAGGCATTATCCGCAAATACATAAATTCCGAATAGATACGAATTTTGAGGAGAATTTCATATGAAAAAAAAGACGATATTAATTGTCAATGATGATGTATCGGATTCTATCAGACTCAAAACAACATTAAGAGAGAATAATTTTGAAGTATCGGGGCTGATTGTTGATTTTTATGATGCCATCCAGAATGCCGGTTCACAAAGGCCGGATCTTGTCTTAATGCGGATAGGAATAACAGGAAGTATAAGTGCAATAGAGGCAGCCTCAAAGATAATTGAAAATTACAGGATTCCTGTTCTCTTTATTGTCGGAGATGGTGACCTGGAACTTTTAAACGAGGTTAAAAAACTGAACAATCAGGTAATTCTTGTAAAACCATTCAGCGATGAAGAACTTATAAAATCAATAACTCTTGCATTAAACAGGCACACGGCAGAGGAAAAATCCCGTCAGAACAAGAATGCGGCAAACATTGACCCGATTGAAACAAATCTTGCAGAAATTCCGGCCCCGGCGATTACGATCAATAAAAGGGGTGCAATCACAAGAGTGAACAGGGAAATGACATATCTGACAGGATTTGGCAGAAATGAACTCATCGGAAAGAGATTTCTCAGCTTAATCAATACAACTGATGCAAACGGAGATGAAGAAGAAGATGTTCAAATCTGGCCGGATAAAGTTTTAATCAGAAAATCAGACAAAACAGCGCAGAGAGTTTCCATAATCACCGGATTTTTAAAGACTTACGGAGATACTTTCGATGAACAGATACTCATATTCAAAAAAGAGACAGAAGAGGCAGGATTCGTCTCAAAGGATATTGATGTAATCTTTGCAAAAGTCTTAAACTCACTTGACGACATCGTGTTCGTACTTAATACAAAACTGGAGATTACACATTTTAACCGAAAATTTTCACTCTTTGCAAAACGCATATCTATTTCTGATTTTCAGCTTACAAGACCGGTTTATGAGATTCCGCAGTTCTCAAAAATTGCAAATGTGAACATCTATGAGGAGCTTTTCAAAAACGCCAAAGAAATGCAGCAGATAAAGAGGTATGGAACAGACAGAGAACGTATATTTATGCTGTTTCGCTTCATCCCCCTTGAAACCGACGGGAAGGTAACCCATCTGATAACAGTGATGCGCGACATTACAGAGATTGAGGATTCGCGCCAGAAATCCAGTGTTATCTATGAAGAATTTATGAAAAACAGCTCCCTTATTAAAAACATTCACACGGCAATGGGGGATATAAGAACAGCCCTGTACCAGATTGTAAAATTTGTTGAGAAAAATCCTGACAAGTTAAGGGATCCGGCATTCCAGCAGGTTGCAAATTTAACAAGGAATGCCGAAAAGAAGCTTATCATATTTGACAGTGTCTGGTCCAAATATGAAATCCAGCTTAATATGATGCAGATGAATGCAAAAAACAAGTTTGGCAGGTAGTATTTGTAAAACAGTCCCGGCCGGCATTCACTTTTAAAAAACATTTTTTCAGACACAAAATTTTTATCCATGTAAAATTCATAGACCACATTATGACATGCGATTTAAGCCGGGAAGAGATTATGGAAAAGACAGAAGATCTCTTTGAAATATGCTCCTCTTACAGATTTCCCGAGATAGAAACCGAGCTTCTAAAACTGGGTTTTGTACAGAATGGATCAGACCCCGCATCAGCCGAGTTTGAGAATTTTGAAGCAGAATTGAAACTTGATGTTGCGTTTGATGAAGAAGGCGGTATTCATTCATATGAACTTATGACCTATGAGGATAGCGCGAAGAAGCATAGAGAGTACCGCTGGTAAAATAAATTTTAATTTCTCAAAAGGCAAAAAATATTTTCCTGCAGATATTTATTTTGCCGTCAGTTAAAAGTCAGGATATGCTTAGCCGTCATCTCCTTTGCCTTATCTGGCGGCATATTCAAATGTGATGACATCAGCAGTGCATGCTTCATAGCAGTCTTTTTTTGAGCGTCAGATATAATACACACCTCATGATTATAATGGGCTAATGACAAAAGGAGATCAAAAACCCATAACAGTTGCAGGTATTGATGCAGGAGCAGGTGATGAGAAAAAAACAAAACGGGCGTTTGATCTCTTAAAAGAGATCCGCTCACTCTCTTTTGCAACCATTGATAAAGACAGACCTGCAGCAAGGATTATCGATCTGATGCATGTAAAAGACGATGTCCTGTATTTTCTGACAGCCAGGGGAAAACCGTTTTACCGTCAGTTAAAAGAGAATCCATATGTCTCCATAGTCGGACTCTCAAAAGAACATTTTATGGTAAGAGTTGAGGGAGAGATAGTCTTCATGGAGGACAGGAGTCTTTTAGACGAACTTCTTGCAAAAAATGCGGGCGGTGCAGGGATGTACGCCGGCAAAACAGACATCCTTGAAATGTTTTACATAGAATCAGGATGCGGCGAGATATTTGATCTCTCAGGAAAAACCCCAAAACGGGTGTACTTCTCTTTCGGCGGTGAAGTATGCAAAAATCCGGTCTACCGGATAACAGAAGACTGCACATCCTGCGGAGTCTGTATTGATGCATGTCCTGTGGGGGCAATAAGCGAGGGCGACCCGTCGTACATTATTAATCCGGTTTTATGCCTTCACTGCGGAAGGTGTTCGGAAGTATGTCTTGCGGATGCGATTGTGTATTCCGGAGGGGAGGGGGGAGCTGTAAATTCCCGTTGTGATCTGTCCGACATCATCAGATGAGATTGCAACCCTAATACAGATCAAGGGCAGTCATATCATCATCAATATCATCAGGATAATTCAGGCAGATTACTTCAGAACCATCAGAAAGAATATCTCCAATCTCAAGCCACATATCATCACGAAACTCTGCCTTTTCTATTCTTCCGCCGGGACGCTTTAATGTTACAAGCATTGTTTTTCCTCTTTCTTCTTTTGATAATCTCTCATATCAGTATATGCAGGGATATTTTTTTGGGTGATTATAACGATGATCTGGCAGATAAATAGCATTGTCTGAAATATTCTCTTTTTTTTTGATTATTTTTTTGCCGGTTGCAGATTCATTTCAGACCGCCGAATCAATATTGGTAAATAATCGCCGCCAAAATAATCTATCAACACATGGCGACGAACAACAACGAGATTGAGACCCGGCTATGGGCGGCTGCGGACCAGCTCTGGGCCAACTCGGACCTGAGACCTTCGGAATACTCAATACCTGTACTCGGACTTATCTTCCTGCGGTATGCGGATCTTAAGTTCACTCTTGCAAAGGATGAGATTGAGGCAGAGGGTGCGGGAAGCGGACGCCGTACTATCGGAAAACAGAACTATCATTCAAAGGGCGTCCTTTTTGTTCCGGAAACGGCACGCTTCTCATATCTTCAGAAACTCCCCGAGGGCGAGGATCTCGGGACTGCCATAAACGCGGCAATGAAACAGATTGAGACTGAAAACGAGGAGCTAAAGGATGTTCTTCCAAAGAGCTACAACAGAATTGAAAATATAACACTTGTCGAACTTTTAAGAATCCTCTCTACAATTCCGGCGATGGAGGGAGATGCGTTTGGTAAAATATACGAATATTTCCTCGGCAAGTTCGCGATGAAAGAGGGGCAGAAGGGCGGGGAGTTCTTCACGCCGACAAGCCTTGTAAGACTGATTGTAAACATTCTTCAGCCATATCACGGGAGGATATTTGATCCGGCTTCAGGCAGCGGCGGTATGTTTGTTCAGAGCGCCAGATTCGTTTTAAACCACAAACACGATCCCGGAAAGGAGCTGTCAGTCTTCGGCCAGGAGAGAGGGGCAGAGACTATCAGGCTTGCGAAGATGAACCTTGCAGTCCACGGACTCTCGGGCGACATCAAACAGGGCAACACCTACTATGAGGACTTGCACAAGAGTTTTGGCCGCTTCGATTTCGTGATGGCAAATCCGCCGTTTAACGTCTCCGGTGTTGACAAGGAGAGGATAAAGGACGACCCGAGATTTTCGCTCGGCACACCTTCGACTGACAACGCAAACTACCTCTGGATTCAGCTCTTCTACCACTCGCTAAACGAGACAGGCAGAACAGGGTTTGTTATGGCAAACTCCGCTGCCGATGCACGCGGTGCGGAACTTGAGATAAGAAAGAAGATTATTGAGTCAGGGGCGGTTGATGCAATGGTTGCAATATCGCCTAACTTCTTCTACACCGTAACACTGCCATGCACCCTGTGGTTCTTTGACCGCTCAAAGACGAACACAGAAAGAAAGGACAAAGTACTCTTCATCGACGCAAGACACACCTTTGTTCAGGTTGACCGGGCGCACCGTGAGTTCTCACCTGAGCAGATAGAATTTCTGGCAAACATCGCAAGACTCTCACGCGGCGAGAAACCCGAATACATTCAGGGCAGCGAAGACTTAACAAAAGAGCACTTCCCTGACGAAAAATACCATGACATCCCCGGCCTTTGCAAAATAGCCACCACCACCGAGATAGAAGAGCAGGGCTGGAGTTTAAATCCCGGACGATATGTAGGAATCGCCGCAAGGGAGGATGACGGTTTTGACTTCAAAGTGCGCCTTGAGGAGTTAAACGAGGAGCTTGAGGTTTTAAATGCGGAAGCGAGGGAGCTTGAGGAACGGATTTCCGGAAATGTTGCAAAGCTTCTGGAGATTTGATACAGATTTGTGAAGGATATTAAGGGGGATAATAATGACAAAGAAGATGCCTGACACAGAAATAACAGCGGCGGGGAACATTTCACAGAAATCACCTGCTCTTATTGACGATCTCAGAAGGATTATTGATGAGGCAAGAGGCCGTGTTGCAGTTGCGGTAAACTCTGCCATGACTCTTCTTTACTGGCAGATTGGAAAGCGGATTAATGAAGAAATTTTAAAGGGAA
>NZ_JBSREC010000103.1:0-5589 GCF_055145805.1 Methanomicrobium sp.
GCAACACCCGGACTCATTCCGAACCCGGCAGTTAAGCCCGTTTACGTCAGATGCTGTACTGAGATACGCGAGTTCTCGGGAACCATCTAACGCTGCAATTGTTTGATTCGGAATAGTTCTTTTGTGATTTTTTTTATTGTTACTGTTAAGTTTTTTGTTTCTTTTGACTGGTTTTGTATGGATTTCAGCCTATAGTCAGTATTTTTTACGAGATATCCCGTGCATATGAACAGGAGATCTCCTCACCGCTTACATTAAGGTAATTTTTTACAACTTCCACAGGTATTTTGGTTCCGTCTGATCTTTTAAGAACAATTTTATACTTCAGAGTACCTTTATTTTTAAGCTCAGACCAGTGTTTCTCCCATTTTTCAGAATTTAAATCAGGATTTATATCAAAAACTGTTTTTTTAAGAAATTCGCTTTTTGAGTATTTTGCAAGATCACACGCAGCTCTGTTTGCATAGATTATGTCTCCTTGTTTATTTAGATAGTATATGGATTCGGGTGAGGATTCCACTGCAAACTGAGTAAGAAGAAGTCTGTCCTCAAGCTTTTTTCTGTTTGTTATGTCCCTTCCAAAAAAAATGACATTATTCGTGTCTGATTCATTTTTCATAGGGAATATCATCAGGTTTATCAGGTGTTCCTTATTCGTGAAGAAAAGACTGTAATTTTCAATAACAGATCCTTTTTTTCTTAATACCTCTTCTATCTGAATTTTTAGCCTTTCCGAGACGTCGTTTTGGAAGATATCTTTAATGTAATAATTGTGAAATTCATTTCCTTCTGGTTTTAAAAGTCTTCTTGTAGCAGGATTGGCATATAAAAACTGCCCGTTCCTGTGAATGATTCCTATTAAATCCGGAGAATCCTCAATGATGCCAAGATTTTTTAATTCTATATGTTTAAGCCTTAGAACAATTCCCAGAATATTTGCCGCAATAAGAAGTGCGTCGGTCTCTTCCGGACTCCATTCTCTTCTGTTTTTGCAGTCTTCAACAGTTATAATTGCAGTTTTTGCCTCCTCAAAAGATACAGGAATGCATAAAAGAGACATCGTTTTGCATATA
Organism: Methanomicrobium sp.; assembly: GCF_055145805.1. Classification (NCBI taxonomy): domain Archaea; kingdom Methanobacteriati; phylum Methanobacteriota; class Methanomicrobia; order Methanomicrobiales; family Methanomicrobiaceae; genus Methanomicrobium; species Methanomicrobium sp. The sequence continues at coordinate 1,074 of NZ_JBSREC010000103.1, forward strand.
TCCATGACCTTCTGGATATCTTCATCCACACTTTTGCTAATATAAGCAAAAGGTTTTTTTTGGGAATAAAATGCTTTATCTCCTGAATCCTTTTTTGGTCGTTTTAAAAAGGTTAGAATTTCGCTGTTATCCGGGTAATTTTTTATTTCAGGTGAGATCCATTCAAATCTTTTTTTATAGGATTCATCTTTGGGGAATCTTTCGTCACTAAAAAAAATTGAAACTCTGGATGCTTCAATGGCAATTCCAAGGATGTGAAGAATGTTTTTTATATCTTCAGACACTGATTTTGAATGTAAAAGGAAGGATATTGAAGAACCCACTGCATCAAAGAGGCGGCTTTTGTAGTTCAGACTTAATTTTGAGGCGTTTAGAAGTCTGATGTCAATTATTGTGCAGAATATTCTCAGAGACTTTTCAGACTCATCATAAATTTCTGCACAGAATAAAAGAACAGGCAGAGATTCGTCTCCCTTTTTTATAAATAAAATTTCTCTCCCCGGAAATCCTGTTTTTTTAATCCCGGAGGAAAAAATCTGTTTTCCTTTTACAATTTCATCTTCCCTGAAAAAATTCAGAATATCTCGTCCGAGAATTTCTTCCTTTTCATATCCTAAAATATTTGACCATTCCAGATTCACGTCTAAAATTATTCTGTTTTTGCTTAAAATAGCACAGGGAACAGGGGCTTTCTGAAAAATTTTCCTGTATTTTTCTGTGCTCATTGAAATCGCTTTCTCAATATTATGAAATGTATATGATGCCCTTATAATCCTTGTAAGTTCTGCATCATCATTTCCAAAATCCGGCAGATATTCTGTCTTAATTTTTTCATCAGCCGGCAAAAGGTTATTTTTTGATTTGTTTCCGGCAATGAGCATTAAGGTATTGTAATCATAATTTTCCGGAAAGATCGAAAAAGGGCTGGATTTTTCATTTAATGTATAAAGTATTACATCAAAAAATGAATCTTCTAACTGGTCTGCCGCCTCTTCGTCATACTGTGAGGCTGATACCTGAAAATCATTACAGTTCTGAAGGTACTGCTTTGTTTTTTTTAACCTTTTGCTGTCACTGTCAACAATCAGAATTTTAATCAGAGTATATACCCCTCCGAATTTTTAATTTTAAGATCTTTATACAATCTAATCTTAATCAGGCCGGCAATTTAATATTTTTCATCAATTTCAGGGTAATAATTAAAAATTGCATTCATCTGTATGTTTTTTTACAACAATATTCTTTATTCTGGCCGGGATTCTGGCAGTTTATTGGAAAAAGTATAGATATTAATAAGTTAATTTTCGTTTTAGTATGACATTCAGGGTTCATGATCAAAAAGATCTTATTGAAAAAGTAAATGCGCTTTTTAAAGTCTATGACGATTTCGAGATTATTTCAGGCGAACTCGCATCTCTCGGTTTTTTACGTACAGGTGGAAATCCTGATATAATTGCGGCTGAAAATACAGAACTGGAAGTATATGTTCATGTAAATATTGGCAGTAACGGGCTGGTTGAGCGTTATGAAGTCCTGACGTTTGATGAGATAAAAGAGGCTATAAAATAATCATCAGATTTTCTTTCTGAGATCTCCTCTCATAAAACAGATTATCGCGGTTATTATTCCGAGTGCTGCCATTGACAGAAATATAACATGCATACTCCTGATAAATTGTGGGAGATTTTCTGCTGTTATTTCAGATGTTCCGGCATAGGCTGTTATAATGAGGGTCGCTATGCTGATACTTACAATATTTCCGGTCTGCTCAAATGTATTTGCAATTCCCGATGCTTCTCCCTGAAACTTTTCTTTTACCGAACTCATAATCGCATTTTTGTTTGGCGATGAAAAAAAGGCATATCCTGCTCCTGTAACTGCGAGCATCAGTGATATTGTAATAATATCCGGCTTCATTCCGGCTGAGGAGTAGAAAAGGAGTGTTGCAACAATCACCGACATTCCTAAGGCTGTTACATAACGCGGCTCAATTCTGTCAGAGAGATGTCCGGCAAAGGGAGATAATGCTCCCTGGACTACAGATGCCGGAATAAGCAGGATTCCGGCGGCAAAAGTGCTGTAGAAAAGACCGTTTTCCAGATATATGGAAAGTGTGAATATGATGCACCCTGTTGTTATGTAATATAGGAGATCTGCACAGACTGAGTAGGCAAATACTCTGTTTTCTTTGAAAATACCCGGAATAAAAAGCGGGTTTTCTGCTTTTCTCTCCCAAATCACAAGAATTGCGAGCAAAAATAAACCTGCGATGAGGCTTGGGAGTGCATTTGGTGAGAGGAGATTTGAGATTCCTGCGGCAATCAGAATAATTGCGGGGCAGAGGATGAGTATACCTCCCAGATCAAATTTCCTTTCTGTTTTATCTGTATCAAAAAGGAGATTTTTGCCGAACCCTGATGCCAGATATCCTGCTGTGAGGGTTATCGGGACTGTGATAAAAAATACCGCCTGCCATCCGAAAAATTCCGAGGCCAGACCTCCGGGGATCATTCCGCAGACATATCCTGCGTATCCTGCAAAAAGATATATTCCAAGCGCTTTTCCCCTGTTTTTCAGTCCGTAAATGCGGGTTAGAAGAACAAGGGCTGCTGCTGTCATCATACCGTCTCCTGTCCCCTGAATAAATCTGAAGATTATTATCTCTGCACCGGACCCTGATACTCCGCAGAGAAAGGATGATACTGCAAATATGATGCATCCTAAAGAGAATATTTTTATGTGGCCGTATCTGTCACCAAGTCTTGCCGCCGGTATCAGAAGCATGACTGCCCCGAGCAGATGTGCCTGGATTACAAACCCCATCTCTCTTGCACCGAGGTGAAATGTATGAGCCATCAGGGGATTTGCCAGAGTTACAGATGATATTGTAAAATAGATGGAGAATGCGGCAAGTCCTGTTATAAACGATATTTTTTTTAAATCTGAGCTGAAAACCGGAAGTGTCACTTATTATCTGTTTTAAGAGTATTCTGATATATTATCTGTGGAAATAATTTCCCTTTATTATTTTGTCAGAAACCGTTCAATGACGGTTAACGGGAAATTTTACAAAAGAAGAATAAATTTTTAATTGATCTTTTGCCGTCCGGCAAAAAATCATGTTCTTTTCTTATACATACATCTGGAGGATGGCAGCTATAAAGTCAAAAACCATCTTCCACCAGTCAAGATTTTCCCAAAACATAATTTATCATAACTCCTTTTTGGTATTGTGTTTTATATTACACAATTACAATCAAACATTATTTTCAATTGTTAAAAAAGACTTTCAATCAAATTTGAAATTCAACAATATTTTTCAATTTTCCATATTTTTTAAAATAATATTTTTATCATTCGCCATTATGTAAATAATATTTCCTATTTGGGTTATCTATGCCGATGTATTTAAATCAGTTTATATGGGATTAACCAGAAAAATGATACATTCAATATGAAAAATACCCATCTGATTTTTGTAGGCCACCATAAAGAGAGATTGATTGAATCCTTAAAAATGTCCGGAGGATATCCCATGGTAAAGATAATTCTTATAGTGGGTGAGCAGTCCTCAAGCGGGGAAGAAAAATCACGCATTGTAGCAGAAGAGATACGTTGTTATCTTTCCCCTGTTGTCGATACCGAAATTGCCTTTATAGATAAAAAAGACGTAAAAAGAGGCGCTTTACAGATAATTAATATCATCAGAAAAGAAAAGAAATCAGGGTCAGGTGTTGTAATAAATATAAGCGGCTCTCTCAGGACTTTTGCAGTTTCAGCCTATATTGCAGGTTCAATTACAAAATCAAGGGTAGTTACCTCAATTCCAAAATATAATTCGGATGAGAAGGAGATTGGGATAGAAGAGGTTATTGAAGTTCCGGTTCTTCCGGTCTGCTTTCTCCGTGATGAACAGATGCAGATCGTTTTAGCAATAGATGAAGGAGTGGAATCCTTAGATGAGCTTATCATGAGAATAAAACCTTCAATGGAGAAGTATTCTGATGAGTTCTACAAGGAGAGATCCCGTGTTTCCCACCATCTTAAAGTACTTGAAGGGAGCGGGTTTGTTGTAAAAAACAGAAAAGGAAGAAATATATCAGTAACTCTTTCGGATTTGGGCAGGATGATGAGTCAGATTGCAGACTGTCAGATCTGATCTTTTTTCAGGTCAAAACCGATATCTTTTAACTTTTGTAGGTCAATGTAAGTAGGCAACCTGCCAAGGTGGCGGAGTGGCCACGCGGTCGCCTGCAGAGCGACTACACCCCAGTTCAAATCTGGGCCTTGGCTTCACGAAGTTGTTTCGTAAGAAACTACGAGTGGAAGGAATTTTTCTCTGGAAAATTTCCGAACCCGAATTCCCGTCAGGGAATGAGGTGTTTTTATCAGGATTTATCCTGTTCAATTGCGGCCATAGCAACGGGGCAACACCCGGACTCATTCCGAACCCGGCAGTTAAGCCCGTTTACGTCAGATGCTGTACTGAGATACGCGAGTTCTCGGGAACCATCTA
>NZ_JBSREC010000104.1:0-18643 GCF_055145805.1 Methanomicrobium sp.
TTCTCCTTTGCTTCATCGGGAATACCGAAACCGTCGTCTTCGCAGATCAGCACAATGTCCCCGTTTGTTTTTCTGGCGGTAAACGAAATGAAGCTGATCTTTCCACCATGTTTAACCGCATTATCAAAGAGATTGTAGATTACCTTTCCAAAGAGCGGGTCAGCAAATACTTTGATATTTTTTATATCATTATGAAGCTTTAAGCCGCTAAACATAGGATTTTTAGAGATTTCTGCTATAAGACCTCCTACATCGAACCACTGTGGCGCCTGCTCACCCAGATCCTTGTAGTCTCCGGTGAAGAGGATCTGCTTTTTTATGGTATCAACGGCTCCTTTAATCTTCATCAGATAACCTCCTGCTTTTGTATCCGGAGGTATCTGATTGTCAAGTTCCAGGATTTCAAGGTATCCGGCTGCCACTGTTATCTGATTCAGGATGTCGTGCCGGGTTATGCTTGAGAGCAGGTTGAGCTTTTTATTTACCTCTTTTAAAGCATCTTCTGCATTTTTACTTTTGGTGACATCGATTCCTATCGAAATAAACGTCTGCTCTTCTCCAACCTCAGAAGGAAGGGCACGGGTGTTCCAGGAAATTATTTTTCTCTCCCAGTTTTTGCAGAGGACGGTGGTTTCAAAGTTTTCAAGAAAATTATTTTCAAAGATGATGCGTTCTATTGTGGATGTGAGCTCATTACGGTATGACTTTTCAGGATAGATTTTTTTCCAGATGGTGTTCTTCCCGATCACATCACCGGCAGAATATCCGCTGATACGTGTCGCTGCATTATTCCAGAGGTGGACTCTTCCTCCGGCATCAAGAATCATCAGCCATACCTGTGCATTCATCATGCTGCTATGCAGGATTTCTGCCTTTTTATGTGATATAATCTGATTTCTGTGGATAGTCTCCGACATAGATGCGATGAGCAGTGCAATGCAGATGAATACAATGACTCTGATAAAACCGGATTCAATTTCAATCGTGAGCCATGGGACGAGCAATATCAGCAGTGCGAAATAGGTAAACGCAAGCAGTGATGAAAAGATAACGCCCCTCATCCTGTAATGATAGGAAAGAAGAACTATCGGAATATAATAAATATGCATGAAAACGGTGGTAATGCCGTTTAAGAGCATCAGGATTGTCAGGGTAATGACTGCTGCAATGCTTGCCGCTATTATTATCTGCCAGTGTTTTTCTGACAGATGACCTCTCCAGATCCCGCCTTTGTAGATATCCATATCAATAAAAGAGTCAATATCCGTTTTTTCCTGCATATGTATCAAAATCCGTTAAGTTTTGCTTAGGATTTAGTAAATATATGTATAACATGCAACTTCTGAGTTTATTTAAGAATGTTTTCCGGCAGTGAAATTATAGCAGATCATCAAATTCAATTCTCAGAAAAACACCATCTCCCGGCATTCATCAGACACTTTAGATAATAAACACTAAACAAAAGTTTGCTTCTAAATCCCTTTATAACATTGAACAAAAATGCCCATTTCATCAAGCGGATTTATCACATACTTTCTGACCCATTCAGTCACTTCTTCATCATCAACCTGCCAGACTATCATTTCAGGTTCAATATCCTGTTCAATTTTAATTAATTTCTGAAATAAAAGTCTTGGATCTGTATTGTTGTAGGAATTATCATAAATTAAAACTTCATCGGCTGCCAGAATCATTTTTGGCAAAAAAGAAATTGAACGCTCATACCGTCCCCTGATTTTATCTTCCAAAACATCATGACCTCCCTGCAAAAAACGGTTATGAACACGGGCAACATTAATGTCAGGATTTTTTGTTGAAATATAAGTCAGATGAATTCGGTATCCTTTCTTCTTTGCAAATTCCATAATCTCAAGACGACTTTTATGGGAGAAAACAGTCTCCCATGCAAAAGGCAATCCTTCAGAAATTCTCAATTTAAGTCGTCTTTCGGTCTCTTCCTGTGCCTTCCTGGATTTCTCCAGACCTTCCGGCATCTTTGCAATCGTCGGGTCTGCACGTGCACAGTAATCAGCATTTAAATATTCAATATCATTGTCAGAAAGAAATGGTCCGATTAATGTGGATTTTCCGGAACCGTTTGGTCCGGCAAAAATAAATAAATCTTTCATCTGTGATTTGTGCCATGACTTTTGTATGTCCGGCGGGCAGCCTTCATCAAAATATCGTCCGTATTTTTAAATGAGGGAACAAATCCTCTTTCACTCCACTTTGTTCCGTCTGTAATTTTTATACTTTCAGGTGACATTCTGTTAACAAACCTCTGCCTGTCAGATTCCTTAACAGGTATGCAGGAATATCCAGGCTTAGATTCTCTTACACCTGCAGGATTGTGTTGACTATCAGACACCTTACGGTGTACACCTTCAAAGGAACCAGAGTGACTCTTTATTTTTACTGCTCCCTGCCATGAATTTTTCTTTTTGTAGGGTTCTTTATTCATAACTGTAAGCCTAAATTCAATGAATATTCATAGACATAAATAATATTTAAATCAGATCTCACTTTTGTTTTATTAGGAAATCAGATAGTATATTTATTTTTCCTCATTACAACTTTAATTATGCATAAAAATTTAAATTAAACCTGAATCTCTTTAGAAATTCAGGAGTCAGAAAGACGCCATTTTCCGGCGGGAACATGTATCTCAAAGCGTGCCCCTTCTCCGGGATTGCCCGTCTCTTTAATAGAATACCCTTTGAAATCAAGAATCTCACGAATTAAAAACAGCCCGTATCCTGTATTCGACCCGAAACCTTTCTCAAAAATATTCTCCTTGATCTCATCGGGGACACCTGTGCCGTTATCCTCAAAGACAATGACTCCTTCATCCCCGGCATCGTAAAAGGAAGTTACAATATTGGTAACATTCTTCCCGTGCCTTATGGAATTGTCAAAGAGATTGAAAAATACCATAACAAGCATCTGATCCGCATAGACTTCATAACTGCCAAAATTTGCAAACAGCCGGATGTCATTTCCCAGGACCTCCGATGCAGCCATCTTTACAGTATTGTTCAGATTCTGCCATACCGGCATATAACTGCCGAAATTTTCATAATCCCGTGTAAAATTAATCTGTTTCTCAATCTTCTCCATACAGCGGTCAATAGGCACCAGATAACCGGATGCCTCTTCATTATCCTTAACAGATTCAGAAAGAAGTTCGGTATAAAGTCTGACTGCCGAAATCTGATTTAATACATCATGTCTGGTTATACCGGACATAAGGCTTAATTTTTTATTTGCACCTGAAAGCTCTGTTTCAAACTTTTTTTTCTCAGTAATATCAGTAATATAAATCATTGAGCCTTCAGATTTTTTGCCGCTTAAGATTGGAGAAACCTTAATTTCAAGATAACTTTTTCCTGTTCTTTTAGTATTATAGAGATTTAGCTCACTGATCTTATCGAAATCATATTCTATCACAAAAATCTCTGTTTTTTTATTTTTAAATGCCTCAATAATTTCAGGAGTGATATTTGGATCAAGAGACAGATCATAATATTTGAGCTTTTCAATGACATTTATACCGAATATCCGGAGTGCTGCGGGATTTGCCTCAATTACATTATCAGAATCGCTGTTTAAAATGAAGATTCCGTTTGGGATATTATCCCAGATCTGTGGAAATATTTTTTCAGATCTGAAAATATTCTTTCTTAACTTTCCCAGTTCAACAGATTTTTTTATGTACCGATGAAGCTCGTCATACATCAGGGCTGTATCTCCGCCCTTGTAAAGATAAAAATCTGCGGCAGACTCAGAGGCACTTTTTAATAAAACACTTTCCCTGTCGCTGTAGGCTGCAATAAAAGGTGTAAAAAATCCATTATCCCGCTTTTCCTTTATCAGACCGATTACATCAGTCCCGGGAAATTCAATATCAGATACGATGGCGTCATACTCATATCTGCCTGCCTTTTTTATCCCTTCTGAAAAAACAGGTGTTGTATCCACATGAATACCGTATACATCCTCAAAGTGCTCTTTTGCAGAATTTAAAAGATATTCATCACTATCAATATATAAGACAGAAGGCCCGTCTATATTTTCCCCCACTAAAATCCCCTTATCAAATAAAAAATGGTAGATACAGGATGATAAATTTTTATATTTCAAATTATTGTAAAAAAAAATAAAAAATTGACCATAATAATTGAAAAAAATGTTTTATTTTTCATTTATTCCAAAAAAGTGCACTATTGGCCTGTGAGATTTTTCAAAAACATCTCATGCAGCCTGAAATCCGATGTAAGCTCAGGATGGAAAGAAAAAGCCATATGCAGCCCCTGTGAAACCGCAACTATCCCGCAATCCGTCTCTGAGAGGACAGATACATCAGGTCCGGCACTCTTTACAACCGGCGCTCTTATGAAGACTGCATGAAAAGGCGAATTTAATCCTGAAATCCCAATAGGCGCTTCAAATGAATCTTTCTGTCGTCCAAAGGCATTTCTCCCGACCGAGATATCAATCAGACCAAGAGGTGATACCCGTTCATCATCAACAGCTGCGGCAATAACAACCATACCGGCACAGGTTGCAAAAAAACCGCCTTTGAAATTTAAAAAGGCATCTCTCATGTCGTTTTTATCTATAAGCCGTGATATTGTTGTGGACTCGCCGCCGGGCAGGGCTATTGCAGAACAACCCTCTATCTCATCCCTGTGCCTGAGTGCAAAGACAGACGAGCTTTTAGAAAGCCCCATATATTCAAGAGCTTTTTGAAAAGAGCGTATATGCTCTTCAACATCCCCCTGAAGAGCCAGAACGCCTATTTTAATTACCACGGACTGAAAATACCTCGTCTTCCCTTAATGTGTGGACATCAAGTCCGGGCATTGCATCGCCAAGATTGCGGCTCACCTTTGCAATCACTGCAGGGTCATTGAAATTGTTAACGGCTTCAACGATTGCAACAGCCATTTTTTCCGGAGTCTGTGACTTAAAGATCCCGGAGCCTACAAAGACACCGTCACATCCGAGCTGCATCATCATTGCCGCGTCAGAAGGCGTTGCAATTCCTCCTGCAGAGAAATTCACAACAGGAAGACGCTTCATCTCAGCGCACTCCTTAACAATATCAAAAGGTGCTTCTATCGTTCTTGCATATGCTGCGATCTCCTGATCACTCATTCCCTCAAGCATCCTTATTGCACCTGATATCGCCCTCATGTGGCGGACAGCCTCTACAACGTTTCCTGTTCCGGCTTCACCCTTTGTTCTGATCATTGCAGCGCCTTCACTGATACGCCTGCATGCCTCACCAAGATTTCTTGCGCCGCACACAAAGGGAACAGTAAACTTTGTCTTTTCGATGTGGTACTCCTCATCAGCAGACGTTAAGACCTCACTCTCATCGATCATATCAACACCGACTGACTCAAGAACCTGCGCCTCAACAAAATGACCAATCCTTGCCTTTCCCATAACCGGAATTGATACCGCATCAATAATATCCTCAATAATTGAGACATCGGCCATCCTTGCAACGCCGCCCATCTTTCTTATATCGGACGGAACCCTCTCAAGGGCCATGACAGCAACAGCACCTGATGATTCCGCTATACGTGCCTGTTCTGCATTAACCACATCCATTATGACTCCTCCTTTCTGCATGGATGCAAATCCTCTTTTTATTAACTCAGTTCCAAATCTGAGTTCCTGCAAATTCATGTATATTAATTGGAAATAATAAGTAATAAAAACATTTGAGAATTAAAAAAGGATTAACTGTTAAATTAAATTTCGGGAAAAATAAAACCTGAATTTTGCGTTTTAATATTAATAAAAAAAATAAAGAGAATTATTTTAATCTCAGACAAACCTGAATTTATCTTCAGGAACCAATATCTCAAATCTGACACCTTCACCGTATTTACCGCACTCTTTTATGCTCATACCGGTAATAGAAAGCACATAAACGATAAGGAAAAGTCCGTAACCTGTATTTTTTCCAAAACCTTTGAGGAAGATTCTCTCCTTGTCATCATCAGGAATTCCCTCTCCGTCATCTTCATAGATTATTTTTAAGCTTTTCTTTGTTTTTTCAACCGAAAACTTAACAGAAGACAGATTCGGACCACCATGGTGGAGAGAATTGTCAATGAAATTGTAAAATACCTTGTTTAATAGAGGATCCGCATAGACTTCAAGATCTGAATCGATCTCAACATCCACCACCGACAGTCTCTCCACATCCTGCATAAATATAGAAAGATCAACAGTATTCTCAAGATTCTGCCATGCCGGTGAATATATGCCAATCTCCTGATAGTCTTCAGTAAAAGATATCTGATGCTGGACTGTAGTTGCAATCATCTCAATCTTTCCGATTATCTCACCAACAGAAGGATCTTCTTCTGTCATCCCCCGTAAAATCTCAAGATACCCGATAAGTGCAGTCACCTGATTTAAAACATCATGACGGGTTACATTTGAAAGCAGATTGAGCTTCTCATTAACCTTTGAAAGCTTCTCTTCAAACTCCTTTCTGAGAGTTATATCCCTCTTCGTCTCACGCCTTCCGGCCCATCTGCCATCATCATGGTAAACAGGCTGGCAGTAGTGACTCAGCCACTTTAGATCTCCGGACGCAGTAATTATTCTGAAATCAAAATGTGAAACACCCGTATAACTCTCATCAATACCACTGTAGTGATCGATAACCATCTGCTTATCATCCGGATAAACAATCTTTTCTATCATAACAAAAGGATCGGCTAAAAATTCCTTTGCATCATAACCGGTAGTCCTCTTACATGACGGTGACATGTAGATAAATTTCCCGTCAGGGCCTATCCATGACTCCCAGTCATAGGTATAGTCGGCAAGAGTCCGGAACTTTTCTTCATTCTCACGAAGGGCCTTTTCCATCTCTTTTCTGTCGCTTATATCAAGTATGACACCGACAATTCCGGCAACGCTTCCGTCAGCAGCAAAAAGGGCAGTCTTTGAGAAGAGAACATCAATAATCTCACCGCAGGAATTGTTGATTGCATACTCATACTGCTGAAGATAAGGGTTTTCTATAATCTCCCTGTCTTTTCTGGTATATACATCAGCAAGCTCCTCATCAAAGAAATCATAGATATTTTTTCCGATTATCTCATCTCTTGAAAGATCGACAAGCTCTTCAAAGGCACGGTTGCAGTCGTAATAAACACCTTTGGTATCCCTGTAAAAGACAGGTGCAGGAATTGTATCCATCAGTGCCTGAACGTAGTTCACCTTCTCCTGAAGAGAGTCTCTCATAAGTCTCTCTTCTGTAACATCCCTGCCAACAGACTGAAACTCAATTAATTTGTCATTCTCATCAAAAAAAGCCCTGTCAATCCAGTGCTGCCAGCGGATACTCCCGTCCGGCATTATAATCGGATGTTCAATAGCACCATAAGGACTTTTTGGTGTCAGCATATTAAAATGAGAGACAATCTTTTCTCTTTCTCCGGCAGGAACAGACGGTTTAAAAAAATTACCAACCAGATCCTCGTATTTTATATTATAGTAGCGACAGAAGGCATCATTTGCAAATTTTATTGTGCCGTCGGGAAGGAATCTGCATATTAATTCAGTCTGACTTTCAACAACCGCCCTGTAACGTTCTTCACTCTCACGAAGCGCATTTTCGGCGTTTTTTCTCTTAACAGACTGAAAAATCATATTTTTTAATTCAGCAAACTGTGACTTTGGTTTGCCTCCTTTCTGAAGATAAAAATCGGCACCATTGTTTATGGCATCAATTAAAACATCTTCCCTGCCTCTTCCACTGAAAATAATAAAAGGGGTAATATTATCTTTTTCACGGAGTTTCTTTAAAAATTCAATTCCATCCATACCAGGCATTTCATAATCAGATATTATTGCATCAAATTGCCCGGTTTTGAGAATAGCTAATGCATCAGGAGCTGAAATTGCAGTTGTTACCTCAAAATCACCACCTTTTTCAAGATAAAGTTTTGTTATCTCAACTAATGCAGGTTCATCATCAACGTGCAGAATTTTTATCACTTAAAAAACTCCCTTTAGAAATATATCAGGCAAAAAAATTCCACCAGTAATATCTCTGAAATGTAATTTGACAATTACATTATATTTTTGTTTGCATCTGCACCAAAAGAGACTAAAAAAAGGTTTATTCCTCGCGGACTATCATTGCTCCGCCGATTAGAAGAATAAGACCAAATACGATTGCAATAAGGCCGAGGAATTTGTCCATGACCATTGTAATTAATTCTATTGAAAATGTCATACCGATACCAAGAATAATAAGCATTATTCCAATTAAAAGTGCAATTGTTCCTAACCAGTCCATAATAATCACCATATTTTCTGACACAAAGTTCAGTTCCAGATAAGCAGGATGCAGTTTTTCTGCAGATCGCTTATATAAAGAAGATCTCGGGGCTATTATTAAATGATTTTGGTTTTTTCAGCGAAAATCTATAATTTTACCAGAATTTCAACTATTCTTATGAAAAATGGCATGTGAAAAAATAAGGTTGAAGTGACACTATTCTCCACTCACAACTGAATTACCGACTATTATCCTGTAACCCGCTATTAAAAGGGCTATAAATATAGGTCCCATAATAAACCCCAGCAGTCCCATAACCGCAATTCCGCCAAAGAATGCGATAAACATTAAAACCGGATTTACACTTGCCTTTTTGCCCATAAGAACAGGCCTCATCCACCAGTCAGGAATAGCACATAACAGCGGCCATGCCAGAACAAGTACTATCACAAGACCTCTCCAGTCAGAAATAGAAACGGTATAAAGAATAAGAAAGACAATCAGAAATACAGGCCCGAATACGGGTATCAATGCCAGAATTCCCGATAAAATTGCGTAGAATAAAATATGCTCATACCCGAGAATGTAAAATACCGGAAACGCAAGGATGAAAACAGCTGCGGCAACCGCGACATGGACATTAAAAATTGCATAAAGCATATCGGTGACACTTTTTTTCAGAATTAACATATCGTCCCTGCTCTTTTCAGGAACGATACCCCTCACCTGCACTGACATTTCATCTCCAAACACTAAAAGCAGAAAGAGCGAAAGGAACAGAATCATTATTTTTATAGCCATAAGTGGCAATAATGTCAGGAATTCAAGTAAAGCAAATTTAAAAGACTCTGTTAAATCTGCAAAAAGATCAGAGAACAGATCAGTCGGAGTCCCTATAAATTCCGGAACTGATGAGAAAAATATCTTGTTAATCCATGTTGTTATTGAATTTACCATCCCGGCCATATAATCAGCGTTCTCATAGAGAACAGCGAATGTAATATAAACTGCCATTATAATTAAAAATCCGACTGCGACAGTAATTATAGATGAAGCAAATCCCGGTTTCATATAATTTCTCATATATCTCTGGCACGGCATCAGAACAACAGCCAGCGAACCGGCTACAATAACAACTCCTGCAAAATCCCAAAATGCAAATATTGAAATTATTAAAATAAGTCCTACAATACCAAAGGTAAATTTATCGGCATTATCCATAATCAAAAAACCCTCTTTTTTTATCATTTAAACTCTGCCTGATTAAAAAACTAACTTTCCAGACTGATAAAATCAAAAAATAATTTTTTTATCCTGACAAAATTACAGATTAATATAACTAAGATTATATCCGCCTTTCAACTAAAATAACAAAGGAGTTACGACTTATGAATATTTCACTGACACCACAGATGATTCTGACCGGATTTTTTTTGCTTTATCTAATTGTAATGATTCTGGGGTTAATAGCTGTTAAAAAGAGAAAATCAGGACGTATACGCGACAGAGACGACATCAGGCAGGAGAAGAAATTTAAGATTCTGTTCTTCAGGAATCTGACAGAGGGTTTTCAGCTGGAATCGATTAAATCACTTGATGATATTATAAACATATATGAAGCCAGAGCAGGACTCAGTGATGAGGACTTAAACTATCACTACGGACTGTCAAGATACCTTCGTGAATACTTAATTGCCCTTATTTCAAAGGATGATAAGATAATCCCGCGTACTACAACCGAACCTGAGATTCTTGAATGGAAAAAAACACTTGACAGGATTATATCTGAAAATGATATTCAAAAGCCTTTTTCCGATCTTCCTCCGTTAGAGAGAAATATCCTAAACGATATCACAATCTTTCTGGAAAGAAATGATACTGATCATATCAGCGAAAAATTAAAGGAGCTCTCACGCCTCATTAAATCAAGAGACAATGAATTAAACAGAATATACCGAAGAACTGACGGTTCCATGCAGATTGCTGTTATAAGTCTTATAGTATCACTAATATTTGGTCTGATAGCAATAAAACAATATATCTGAAAATATCATTTTTTTAGTTGAAAATTACAGTCTCTTTAAAATTTAAGGGTGCGATTCTCTCAGCAAAGAGAGGTGCTCCCAAAGGCGGAAGAATACTCACCCTGAAATATTCGCCGGGAGATATCTGCATATTCTCAGGGAGATTTATCATAATTGTCGCATAATCACCCATTGAAAGAGTACTGCCGGCATTTGAGCCGCCTGTATTTTTTACAATTCTCCATGTGCCTGCCAAAGGCTCATCCTCACTATAAAGAGGCTCCGCTTTATCCACCTTTTCTATAAGATCCCTGCTTACAACAAGAATTGAAACATCACTCAGATCAATCGACACCAGAGCATAGGGACTTCCAACTGAGAGTCTTATCCTGTCAATTTTACCCGTCGTCTCATTCTTAAACCCGAATAAGTCACCGCCAAGAGTCATTGTTGACGAACTCTGCTCAACGGCGGAATATACCACCTGCTGGGATTTCTGAACAGAAAAAAAACCGGCACTTAATATAACATATGAAAATACTGATGCAACTACAACAAACGCAATAAGAACAAGACCTGCCTCAAGACCTGTAAAAGCATCGCTTTTTTTCATATTAACCACTAAAATTTAGAGACTTTAAAAGACAATATATTGAATGATAATTTGTATATTATTTCGCCCTGTCAAAAACCCTGCTAATTATAGACTTAACACTCAGATAGCAATAAAAATATCGCAGTAATCTAATATTATATCTTTTTTTCCAAAAAAACTGAAATATTAATGACCTTAATTATAAAAGCTGATGAGCACAGGAATATTCCCGTCAATAGAATTTCAGATGAGTCTTCTTCTTTTCATAGCACTCGGAGGGTACCTTCTTGCATCAAGAATAAACCAGTCCGCAGTTGTCGGTGAGATTCTCATAGGACTTCTGGTGGGACCGAGTTTTTTGGGACTCATAACATATACAGACTTTGTCAGGAGCATTGCCGGCCTTGGGGCCGTTATTCTGATGTTTGTGATAGGATTTGAGTTCAGCTTAAAAGAACTGAGTAATATTAAATTCGGGATTCTGGGATTATCCGGTGTGATAATTCCATGGATAGGCGGATATCTTCTGGCAGTTATTTTTGGATTTGACTTTATAAGCTCACTATTTATCGGAACAGCACTTACTGCAACAAGCATTGCCATAACTGCTAACGTGCTCCGTGAGATGTGTCTCTTAAACACAGATGCTGCAAAGGCAATAATAGGAGCTGCTGTAATCGATGATGTTTTAAGTCTTTTAGCCCTTTCCGTAACAGCAGACATTGCATCCGGATCATTTACGTTCACCGGAGTTGCCCTTACAATAGTAAAACAGATAGGATTTTTGGTTGTTGCCGGTGCTTTTGGTATAATCTTCATCTCAAAATGGATTGAAAAGATAGACAGGACAAAACTGGCAAAGAAACACCCGGAATTCGTCTTCATCTTTGTGGTTATGATTGCTTTCTTATATGCCACATTATCGGAGTTTGTCGGTATTTCGGCAATTATCGGAGCTTTTATCGCAGGGGTTTCATTTAACGGAATTAACCTTATACACAGCAGGGATATCGAGGAAGGGGCAGAGTACCTCTACATCATATTTGCATCCATATTCTTCGTATCGCTCGGAATTCTCGTGGATATTTCGGTGATGACACAGGAGGCAGTAATATTTTTGATAGTGCTGACTGTCGTTGCGATTCTGACAAAGGTTATCGGCTGCAGTATTCCGGCAAAGATTATGGGGTATAATATGAAGGATTCACTTGCAATCGGGCTTGGCATGTCACCAAGGGGCGAGGTTGCAATGATAGTCGCCTTAATGGGCCTTAATATGGCACTAATCGGACAGGATATCTTTGTCTCAATCGTTCTCATGAGCCTTATCACAACAATATTTACACCTATAGTCTTCCGAAACTGGCTTTATAAAAAAGAGGCTCTGGCCTGCGAGGCCGAATTCTAAAAAAATATCATTTTTAAAAAAAGCAGAGTCTTGTTCAACAAAGAATACATTTATTTTTTTTAGATGTACTACTTTAAACTATGAAAGAAGTTGAAAATTTAAATGGGGTCCCGGGTCTTTTAAGGCCTTTTAAAAAATATGTTGAGGATGCAGATTTCCCGGACAACAGCCAGATTGTCTTTTACGGATGTCCGGGAACATGTCTGCCTTTTGTTGAGCTCATCGCATATGCAATCCGAAAGCTGCCTGTTGAAGTTGTCTTTGTCCCTCATTTAGACGAAGAAAAAGCAGTTAAGTTAAAAATAGTGGATAATCTGGGTGCACAGACAGACATTGCGCCTGAAAAACTTGATCCTAAGCTGACAGTTCTTATGGGCGGCCTCGCAATGCAGAATGTTTCAGTAACATCAGATAATGCAAAAAAGACAGTCTCAAAATATGATGCCAAAACAGTTGGAATCTGCTTTATGAGCATATTTGATAAGGAAGGATGGACTGATTCAGTCAGCTTTGATATGTTAATTGACGCTTCCATGTACCAGATAAAAGTTTTCAGATGAATTTTTTTAATTTATTATCCTTTTTTGAGACTGAAACACACACTTACACCGGACTTTTCCCTTTCGGGATAACTATCTTCAATTTTAATATCCCCGCCATATCTGTCGGCAAGCATCTTGACAATATAAAGCCCGAGTCCGCTTCCCTGCTCCATCTCTCCCTTTCCACGCTTAAAACGCCCGAATACCTCAGGCTTTGTCTCATCGGATATTCCGGGTCCGTCATCAGAGACCCACACATACACAAAATTGCCTGTAACTTCGGCATTAATTGAGATTTGGACATCTTTTCCACCATATTTGAGGCTGTTGCCAACAATATTTACAAATATTTCAGGCAGAAGATCATCTGCCATAACATTAAAATCACCGTCAAATATCTCAAGATTTATATTTCCATACTGTGAAACACCACTTTTTATAGCATCTTTTAAAGATATTGAATATAATTCGGATTCTTTTTCCTTCACCCTTCTTATAGTGGAAACAGATTTTATTATCTCCGAACTTCTGGATGCTGCAATTGAGATTCTACGGGAATAATTTGAAACTTCCGAATCAGTGGATTCTTCGAGAAGTGCCGAGTAACCGGAAACAAGCACATTGATGTTCGCAATATCATGCGACATTATGTCAAGATATAAATTTGCCTCCTCATTTGCCAGAAATACCTTTTTTTCCGCCTCTATTCTGTCATTCAGAGCAATAATTGCCCGGTCTTTCATTCTCCGGTATGCAAGAACCTCTTTTTTTAGTATAGTTACATCCTCAATAGTGATGACAGCAACATTTTCTTCCCCTTTACTTAAAGGCAGAACAGTAGTTGTCTGTATACGCGGCTCACCCGAGGGAAGATATGCAGGGATTATTGAATTATGCAGCTGGGATGTAAATATTGCCGGAGGGCCTCCAAAAAGTACCTGCTCTACTCTTTCATAGAAAATTTTCTCATTAAGATGGGGATATAACTCAAAAAGAGAACTGTTCTTTATATTCTCCAGTCTCTTGCCGGTCCACTCCTCAAGAAGTCTGTTCCAGAAGATAATTTTAAAATCACTGTCAATAACACATACCCCTATGGGAAAAAGCTCTGTTATCCTGAAATATTCTTCGACAGTCATACATCACCTTCTTTTTATAAACCGGACAGCATCATTTTTAATTATTCATCCTGAATTTTATTAATATTTTCAATAAGAACCTGCATAGAACCGATCTCCAGAACAATGAATATATTTCCCTCGACATCCATATCCTCTATCTTAAAACAGGCAGTTGCCATCAGAATATTATCATCGTACGTCTTTCTGCCCGAATTTATCAGACCGGTTATTGATCCCTCTGCATAAGAAGGCAGGGCATATTTGAGATGGATTTTTAGAATGTTGCCTATTGAGCCCATAACCCCGTTTATCATGATATTCCCCACCTCTTTTAAGGTCTCTATTCTGAGACTGTCAAGTTCAGGTGTGCCTGCATCTTCTCCGGTCATTGCCATAACAAGCTTGGCGGCACTATCCTTTGGAAAGGCAACAGCCGTAATGCCTGAAAAAACGCCGGAAAATTCAAGCTTGACATTTGCAGAATCATCATCAGGAAACTTTTCCAGACCCTGATTCAGATCATTGATATCAATAATCCTTACCTTGGGAATCCTGAGAATTATGTGGGACTTTGTAATGCGATTTAACATCTGTGCAGAACGGCCGATTCCAATGTTAAGAATCTCGCGTATTGCATCAATGTTTTCATCACTAATAATTTCCGCCATGAAAATCACTTTTTTTCCGATAGCAAACGGTTTATTACCGGCAGAAGATTTTCTTTCTCAACCGGTTTGTTTACAAATCCTGCTGCACCCAGTTTTATGCAGATCTCCTTTGTGGTGTCCTGTATATCAGACGTAAGCACAATGACAGGTACATTTATCCCCTTCTCCCTTGCTGCTTCCATAAACTGATATCCATCCATATCAGGCATTAAAAGATCAAGAAGTATCAGATCCGGATTTTTCTTCTCCGAAATTAAAAGAGCCTCTCTTCCGTTTGATGCCTCTATAAAGTCATAACCTTCTTCGGCAAGAACAGATGCAATAATCTTTCTTTGAAAAAGGGAATCGTCAGTTACCAGAATAAGTGCCATATAACGTACCTGTAAAATTCAATACTTTTACTTACACCATTTCAACAATAAATCTATCCAATTAATTTTGGAACCAGTATATCCACACAATAATGCTCTAATATACAATAAAAGGTTTTTAGCAGAGTTTCAAATCATAAAAACCAGGTGTCACAAAAAATAACAGACGAAAAATCTACAGACACTATTTCTAAAAGGGATGGAACACATCCAATAAAATAAAACCTGCAAAGTAACAATTTATTGACTTTTCAAACAGAATAAAGCAGAAAATCACCGCTTCTTAAAAAAACAAAAAAAATTTAGATGTATGGGTTGCGAAGACCCTTTCCGACACCAAAGGATGCACGTCCTTCGAGTGTCTTCTGATTCTTGTCGATCTTGCCTTTTGCAAGTTTTGTGACAAGATCAAGACCGGGTTTCACAGTTGCAATGTCTTTTGTCTCGAAGTAGCCTGCTGCTACTGCCTTTGACCAGACATCGTCACCCTTCTTTGTACGTGCAAAGACTGTGCTCCATCCGTCAGGACTGCCGACAGACCCTGTTGATACATCAGCAAGGTTTGCCACGTAGTCAAGACATACACCACAGCCGGGCTGCTCATACTTGTGTGTTGCACTGAGTGGAATCTGTGAAACAGCTCCACGCTCGGTGTACACTGTAAACTTGCCCTTTCCGATGTCCATCTTTACAGTGGATTCCATCTTTGTATTACAGTGGTCCTCGACAATTGACTCAAGACCCATGTATGGGAAGTTTTCCATGCAGAAGATACCGATTGCAAGTGCAATCTTGTCAGGAACCTTACGCATTGCCATAGGATACAGCTGTGCTTTTCTTACAGCCTGCATCTGGCACGGTGTGCCTACAATACCAATTCTGTCAAGACCATATGAACGTGTTGCCTCTTTTATGAGTGCCATGTTCGGGCTTATTGTGTATTTGGTACCGCGTGCTGCAAGAAGCTCTGCTTTTGATGTTGCAACGAGTGGTTCTGGCTTGAATGGTTCATCCCCGGGACCTGCAATGATTGCTCCGTCGATTATACCCTCTTCAAGAGCATATGCGAAGAGCTGTGTTACAATTCCTCCGTCCTGGGCACCTTTGAGAATGTCTGCATCTGCAGCTCGTGCAGATACTACTGACTTATAATTTCCAAGTACCATCTTACTGACCTCCGTTACCCATTGCACCATCAATTGCTTCGATGATACCTTCAAACTGGTTCATCACATCTAAGTTAAAGAAGCTGCGTGGGCACTGTGCGTAGCATGCACCACATTTAATGCACATGTCACTGTCAACATTTGGTTTGCCATATTCCATTGTGATGGCACGTGTTGGACAGCTTGCTGCGCAGGTACCACATCCCATACAGAGACCCTGGTTTATGACATCAAATATCAAGTCACATCCACAGGCTGTGGTTCCGCGTTTTGCAAGGTCCATGAGCGGCTTTAAGTAAGCTGCTGCAAGTGCCTTCTGGTCATCACTGCCCTGTAAGAGCAGGTATGCCATAACACAGACATTTCTTATGGATTCTGCTCCCGGCGGGCATGATGGCAGATAGATATCTACATCAATCAGATCGCCGATTGCAACATAAGACTCATGCTGAGGCTGGTTCCACTGACCGCCACGGCAGAATCTTGTGATGTTTCCATATGCTGCACAACTACCAAGAGCGACGACAACTTTTGCCTTCTCCCTGGTTTCTTTAATCTCTCTAACGGAACACTCATCCTGGAGACATACTGAACCTTCTACAAGTGCAACATCCATTTCAGGGATGTGCCTGACATCTGCTAATGTCAGACAGTAGACGAGGTCTGCATAGTCATCAAGAATCTTGAAGAGGCCTTCATAATTGTCTGCAAGTGACACGAGACATCCGGTACATCCGGACATGTGTACGTGCCCAACTGTTATTTTATTTGCCACAGGCTTTTCCTCCTTTTTATCTCCATCCAGCGTTTGGTGAATCTCCACATCTTTGGGTTTTTCTGCAGGTTTTTCGGCAGGTGCTTCTACTACCGGTGCAGGAACAGGTTTTTCCACTGTTTTTGGATTTTCCTCTTCCTTTTTTATAACCGGAATTTCAGGCTTCCTGACCTCTTCCTTCTCTTTCCCTGTGAAGATCTCTTTGAGACGTGATAGTAGTCCCATAATCCACTCCTACTTCAGCTAATGCAAGCTGCACTGCTTTGGGAATGGCCTCCCTGACAGATTCAGTGACCCAGAATTCGGCATCTTCTGCCTCATTGTCAATCTGGGAAATGTCAATGCTTTCCGGCTGGCACCCAAATATTACTATTTCTGTCTTCTCTGCAAGCATCTGAAGCGGTTCTCTAAGGCCCCATGAATGGGGATCAGTGTAAGCTCCCGGAGAGAGCAGATCCGGAGTTACTCTTGTGATTTCACCCGGTTTACCTCCAAAGTCCATTATGTCGAGTATAACCATCTTTTTAACGGTTACATCGGCCTGAGCCATGAGGGTAAACAGGTAATGCGGACCTGCAAGGCCTGCATCAAGAGTCTTTAGATTCTCCGGCAAATTCAGTTTTTTCAGTTCGTAAATGACTGCCGGTCCAAAACCGTCATCGGTCTGAAGAGGGTTTCCGCATCCGACAATCATATATTCTGCGTACCAGTCCTGCATCAACACCAAACTCACTGAACAAGCTTCTGGGCGACTACCTTCTTCTCTTCATCGACCACCATCATGTGTGTAGCACAGGACACACATGGGTCGTAGGCACGAACAATAACTTCTGCAAGCTGCCATGGTGCACCTTCAAGCGCACGGCTGCATACCGGGAAGTTCCATGTCGTTGGCACAAGCAGTGAATACCACTGTACACGTCCGTCCTTTACCTTTGCAAGGTGGACATCTGTTCCACGTGGTGCTTCATTTGCTGCCCATCCGAGTGAACCGTCACCCTGTGGGATCTCGTCTGCAATGACTGATCCTGATGTGTCAAGGGCATCTATTGCCTCGATCATGCTGTAGAGACAGTCAGGATATTCCATCTGGCGTGCAATCTGAAGACCCATTGCACCTTTCTTGTCGTAATTGCGGAATTTTGCGAGACGTGCACGCGGACCTACCTCAATTGGCTGACCGTCATACATAGGGACTGCTGTGCAGGCTTCCATCTGTGGCCATGCCATGTTTCCGGCAGGTGTGGTTGCGTGGTTTGGATAGTTTGGATCGTCAAGTGTGATCTCCTGTTCACCCATATACCAGTCCCATGGCCTTACTTCTGTCCAGCGCTCAGGGAACCACATTGGCTCAGCATCAAGGTTTGTGCTTGCATAGAGCGGATCTACAGCCATGTATCCCTGGTCGTGGAATCCGAACTTGTCATTCTTTTCGACTTCATATCCGGATGCAACAGATGCTGTCGGACGGTTCTCCCAGTCTTTAAGGACTGTGATCATGAACTCCATCTGATCGCGTGCAAGAACTGAAGCTTCCTTCGCAAGATCGTAGATCTTTGCTTTTGCACGAGGTGAGATGTTCTTGTACATACCACCGATGCGTGGGTTGCTTGGGTGAATTGGCTCTCCGCCGACAATCTCTCCGACTGTCTGGCC
>NZ_JBSREC010000105.1:0-14014 GCF_055145805.1 Methanomicrobium sp.
GCTCTTCCGATCTACACTGTCTTTGAGGTTTATATTTTTACAAATAAAAAGTCTGCAGTGCTGTTTTGGATATTTGTTACATTATTTTGTTTTATTGCTTTATGCTTATTTTGGCTGTAATAAAAAAGATGGTTTAATTATAAAGAGATTTCAGGCGAATATTTCGCCCCATTTTGTGTACACATGCTCGGCATCCTTTCCTCTTATTGTATGCGCAATATCGTTTCTTGCAAAGTATGTATCAGGATACATCAAATCAGTCCACCAGTGTGCATATGATATGACTCCGTCCACAGGCGGGTTGTCACTGTTGTGGACAGCACGGAAGAATCCTTCGTAAACCAGAGCCTGTTCTTTGTAATCCCTCTCAATATCCGCCATCTTTTCATCATCGTATATGGTTGAGAGAGTGTATATCTCAAGCCAGCCTTTCTGCATTGCACCGTTGTATGATGGCATCATGATAAGAGTGTAATACTCCTTATCCTCACCGGCAACTGCTCTTGCATTGCGGTAATTTTCAAACCAGGAAGTCCATTTCGCTTCTATATCATCCACATCTTCTTCTGCTGTGCTCATTATCCACTCTATACTGTCGTCAAATATAATGAAATCGAGATCTGATTTGTCAAAGGAGTTGTCTGTGAAGTAATATGTAGGATGCCACATTCCTGTTTTGCCTGAAAAATGCATCTTTGCGGCTCTGGCAATTTCAGGCCAGTATTCTGCCGCATAGGAGTCCTGCTCACAGAACATAAAGCTGATATCCCTTGGATTAATGACAAGATAGTCAAAACCCGCAGATTCGGCTTTATCTGCCTCATATATTATCTGCTCTTTCCATTCAGAGAAGAGGCGGTCAATCTTATCTTCTGTTATGTTTTCGCAGTCAATCTGGTGTCGTGCAAGGGGCTCAAGTTCATATACATTTGTAATCAGCATAGTTTTCAGCCCGTTTGCTTTGGCTGAACCTGCAATTTCATTTAATTCCTGAGGCTGTATTTCGGCTGCTCCGCCGCGTTTCTGCGGGAATATATTGAGTGCCTCATCAATTGTTGCAAAATCGGTAATCAATACAAGTTCGGAATTTATCGCAGAAAGCCTCTCCATTGAGGAATCTACATAGAGCCGGTTATCTTCTGTTATATAATTCCCGTTTGGGCCTGTGCCGGTGATCTTTCCCCAGTTGTCCTGCATCGCCATTCCCATTATGAACGGGGTTTTGGACTTTTCATAGCTATCAGTGATATACGGCAGGTCTGAGTAGATATATTCATTGTAATTCATTCCCGAATCATAATTGGGAGCGTTTATTCCGCCTTTGCACCAGGGAGGTTTTGGCCACGGTCCGTCAGGCGGGCAGACCTGAAATACAAAAAATGACGCAAAAAAAAGAATAATTCCTGCGATCAGTACCACCACAGCAGCCGCAATTTTTGATACCATAACAAATCAGAAGTATGAGACTAAATTAATATATATAGAATGCCCTGAAATCAGATGGTCTGCCTGGTTTCCTGCCATGACCCTTCGGGTATTTCGATCTCGAATACCGCCCCTTCTCCAAATGTTCCTGTCTCTTTGATTGTGATGCCTGTAAGACCAAATATTTCCCTGACCAAAAAGAGGCCGTAGCCGTGGTTTCGGCCATGCCCCGCTTTAAAAATCAGATCTTTTTTATCATCAGGGACACCTGCGCCGTCATCAGCTATTGTTATCAAAAAGTTACCGTCAACCGGTTGTCCTGATAATTTAAGATTATTCATCCCTTCGGCATGGTTGTATGCATTGGAAATTACATTGCAAAAGGCCTTCTGGAGCATTGGATCGGCAAATATCTCAATATCCGGAAGACTGATCTCAACATTCACAGTCTCCGGATAATCCCTCTCCATAAAGCAGTTTTTAATAAGTCCTGCTGAATGCTGCCATGAAGGGGGTGATCCTCCCATATCCTGATAATCCCTTGTAAATTCTATCTGCCTCTGTATTTCAGAGACCGATTTTAATACGGGGTCAAGTGTCTGATTCAGCGCCGGTGAATCTTCAATAGAAGTTTCAAGGTGGTAGTTTGCAACCATAATATGATTCAGAATATCATGCCTTGTTATGCCTGAGAGAAGATTGAGTTTTTTTATCGCTGCAGACAGGCCGTTCTCTGCCATTTTTCTGAGTTTTATCTCTCCGTCCCTCTCGTTGAGAGCCTCTAAAAGATCATGATAATTTCTTGCATTTGTAACTACAAGGCCGCACAGGGGGAGAAACAGGCGTGCGGTATTTTTGAGGCTCTCTATTTTTTCAGGAGAGTCTCCAACCTCAACAGCCAGTAATCCGATGGTTTCGCCCCATACTTCTACCGGGAAGACTAAACTATTGCCTGCCTGGTCTTCTGAAATTTCAGGGATTTCTGAGCCGGGGGGAAGATCAATTATTGATTTTGTCTCTGTATCGGACTTCAGTTTTGATATATATGTAATTTTTCTATTCTTTACTCCGGCATAAATCACCTGTTCCGGAGAAAATAGCATTGAGCTAAGCTCAATTACGGTGTCAATGACATCTTCCTCATCTTTTAAGCCGATGAGCAGCCCGAACATGTCCATCACCAGAAAAGAGTTTGCAAGTTCCTTTTTCAGGTTTTCATTTTCAGCGGAGTTTTCTTCCATATCCACTACAAATTCTTGTTTTTGTGTATTTGACAGGAAAGAATATTTTCAGATTTTCCCGACCACTTTTATTATAAGATGTATATATGCTGTTTTATTATTTGTTTCGCTATAGTTGAATATATTTTCACACTATTATTGTTTTAGGAGGATTCTGTTAATCCGATTTACAGACCTTAAAAGCATTTGATGTATTACTTTTTTTGAGCCTGATAACATTTCCCCCGTCAGGAGTACCTGTATGCGGCAGGGATTTTTATCGGTATGACTGTAATAATTGCAATTCCGCTTTTGTCATCTAAATTCAAAAATGCGGAAAAATCAGGTTGTATTGTCTGCTGACTTTTCATAATCCCCGGGGGGAAGCATTACAGGTCCGGGTTCCATGTAAGGATAATAGCCGCCGATGTTTCTTTTGAATGAATCAAGATGTCTCTTTGATCCGTCAAGCAGATTATTGTAGATAAAGAGAAGATCGGGCTTGTCGGTGTCTGTGATTGCACTTTCCAGATCTTTTATATCAGTCTCCTCAATAAACACCGAGTTGTTGAGCGCCTGTGCTGCCGACTGCTGACCGGATGATATAAGTTCGTTGTACATTTCCTGCAGATCAGTATCTGTAAATTCCCCCCTTCTGTCATTGACCGGATTATTTAGTCCGTATCTGTCAATTAAAAGCTGCATTGAATCCATGTGCATCTGTTCGGAACCTGCGATGTTCATAAAGACTTTGAGTCCCCAGACATCGAAATACATTAGATAAGAATCGCGTGCAACTTTCTCTTCTTCTGCCATATAGAGGATGTCTGCCTTCTCTTTTTCGGTTAATATCCCTATGGGAAATGCCTCTAGTTCCTGTGTCAGATTTCCTGTCATGTTGCTGTCATAATAGCCTGCCTGAAATGCCGGTCCTGCTCCTGGTCCGGGTGCCATTTCAGGCGGGAGGTTGCCATCAGGACCCTGCCCTCCCTGTCCGGGTACAAAATCCATATCTTCTGCAGGTGTATCATCAGCACTCTGCATACATCCTGATGCGGCTGTAATTGCGATGATAAAAAAAAGCGGGAGAATTATTTTTATTGAATCTGATAATTTCCTCATAATATCACGATATTTAGATAGTTGGCTTAAGGGTGGATATTAATTGCGGGTGTGTGTAAAAAACTGTAAATTTGTGTAAGATTTACAGTCTTTTATAGTAATTATCATCCGGGGCGGTTTTGGTTGAATTTAGTTGAATTAAAAAAAAGAGAGTTTATATTATATTTTTTACCCGCAAATGCCGCCTGAGACTGATAACAAAAGCCTCTCTGCAGCGTTATCTTTTGCCAAAACCCGCTCTTCGAGTTCGTCGCAGAGTTTCATTAAAGTGTCCACCCTTTCAACGATGCGGTGTTACGCATAACCAAATCTTCTCTCATATTCCTTGTGATTCATCCATTCAAGAACGACACTTAAGGGTTCGCCGCCTGCACCTGTTATGAAATACACAAGCCGCCATGAATCTGTCAGATTATACTTCCAGAGATTCGGAAGCTCACCGTATTTTTTTGTATAGTATTTCGGGATTTTTTTCTTCTGAATGTAAACCCCTGAATTAAAGTCGGCTTCAAGAACATCAAAAGCTTTGTTCAACAAAATTACTAGTTCCTTATCCTCACCTTTGTTTGATGAATTCAGCCTGTCCCATTCGGCTTTGATTTTTTCATCCGCAAAGGAAAGAGAGCATCTCATAAAATTAAAACCTGTCTTTTGATTGCGGAAAAATTCCGTTCATCTGATTCTGAGTTCCGGTCTCTTAGCATACTTTTCGTACAGGTCGCTGTCAAAGATCCATCCGACATAGCCTTTGGAGTCTATCGCAATCTTGTTTGATTCCAGAAGGTATCCGATAATCTCTTTAAATGTCTGGTACATCATCTTTTTTGGAAGATTTTCCCATAAGGCACGCCGTTTGTAATGGCCGCTCCACTCCCTGATGAAGTCTTCAACCATTTTTATTGTTTCAAGGCGTGGTGAGGGTCGGGGCTTTGAATAGACTGCCGCAGGTTCACTCACTCCTTCTTTTGTCATATCAGTTAATATGTCATATGTATTGATATAACTACTTGTCCTGAATTCAGAGTGGAAAGTTGTTCAATAATTTATAGTGAAAAAGATATCTGATGTCTTTTTTTAAGTTTGAATGCCGAATAAATCAAAAACAGCCTCATCCTTCATAAAGCTCCCTCACATGCGAAACATTCTCCTTATCGCCCCGTCTCTCATCAACCGGGGTTTCAAGTATAAACGGAAGCGATGAAAGCCTCGGGTGATTAACTATTCTTTTAATCCCGGAATTGCCAATTTTTCCAAGCCCGATATGCTCATGCCTGTCAAGCCGGCTTGCGCATTCTCCTTTTGTATCGTTTAAGTGAATCACTTTGAGATTCTCAAGGCCGATTAATCTCTCGTAATCCGAGAGAGTATCAATGAGTCCGGACTCTGTTGAGATGTCATATCCGGCGGCAAACGCATGGCATGTGTCAAAACATGTCCCGACCCTTTCTTTTCTTCCGATGCCGTCCAGAATTTCACCGATATCCTCAAAAGTTCCCCCTATTGAGTTTTTTGTTCCGGAAGTGTTCTCCAGAAGAATCATAACATCGCTGTCTGCAGAATCGATTGCGTTTGCAATTGCCAGAATTGTTCTTTTTATTCCCTCATTTCGTCCCTTTCCAAGGTGGCTTCCGAGATGTGTTACAAGATATGGAATTTCTAATGTTTTGCATCGTTTGAGTTCTCTTAAAAGGACTTCGCATGACTTCTCATATACCTCCTCTTTCGGTGATGCAAAATTTGGAAGATACGGCATGTGGGCAACAACCGGGCCGATTCTGGACACTTTCAGGTTTGATATAAATTTTTGTGCAGACTCCCCGTCAATATCCTTTGAACTCCAGCCCCTCGGGTTTCCGGTGAATATCTGGAATGTGTCACACCCGATATCCTCTGCCCTTAAAACTGCCCTGTCCAGTCCGCCTGCAATTGAAACATGACATCCGACTTTCAAACTCATAAAAAACTCCTTAAAAACTGATAAAACAACGTGGACTTAGTCTTTCAAAAGCCCTTCCCTCTTCAGATATTTAACAGTCCACGGGCACGCTGCTATGCATATACCACAGACAGGGTGTTTTGAACCTGCAAGACTGCCCCTCTTTCTGCTGTATTCAAAACATCTGCGGCTGTCCCAGAAATCATCCCTGAAGATCTCAGGAGACCATTCCTTTCCGGAAACAGCCCCTGCCGGACATATTTCCTTACAGATATTGCAGGTGCCGCAATAGGACTTTGTGACCGGAATACCGCAGGGCAGGGGTGCATCGGTAAAAACGGTTGTAAATCTCAACGCAGGGCCATATTCTTTTGTAATAAGAAGGGCACATTTTCCAATCCATCCGAGACCGGCAGCGGTTGCCGCTGTTTTATGGGGAAATCCGGCAAAAAGATTATCCGGATCACTAATCTGCTGTGTGGGGGGGATGAAATCAGCTTTATAGCCCCCATCCCTTAAAAATCCGGCAATTCTTTCGGAAAGCTCATAAAGCCTTTTATTGACTGATTCCCACTCGGACACATAATTTTCATCAGGTCCGTTTTTTAAAGAGAGAACAATTTCAGGATTTAAGTTTATTCCAAGAGAGATTCCTGCTGTTAGTTTTGGAAAAGGAAGATTCTCAATCTCTGAGAGATCGCAAAAGCCGAAAATTGCGGCATCAGAGCTTTTGATAAGATCTTTTAAATTCTCTGCAAATTCAGGGTCAGGGGCTTTCATAATTTTCAGTTTAAGAATTTGTTTTAACCGGTTAAGGTGAGATTATGACAGTCTTCTCACGCATATACCTGTCAAGAGCCGATAGTCCGTTCTCCCTTCCGGTGCCGCTTGACTTTTCACCGCCGAACGGAATCTCAGGTGGAATTTTGAGATGCTTATTAACCCAGACTATTCCGGCGTCGACATCTTCCGAGAATTTATATGCGTTTTTGAGATTCTTTGTCCATACTGATGCACCAAGGCCGAATTCGGTTTTGTTTGCGTAATCAAGGGCTTCATCCATATCCTTTACAACAACAACGGGAAGAACCGGGCCGAATATCTCCTCTCTCAAAAGCCGGCTGTTATCATCGGGAT
Source organism: Methanomicrobium sp. (assembly GCF_055145805.1). Taxonomy (NCBI): domain Archaea; kingdom Methanobacteriati; phylum Methanobacteriota; class Methanomicrobia; order Methanomicrobiales; family Methanomicrobiaceae; genus Methanomicrobium; species Methanomicrobium sp. Next base: position 6,841 of record NZ_JBSREC010000105.1, read on the forward strand.
TTAGTACAATGGTCGGCTCAAAGAAATTTCCCCTCTCTAAATTCCCGGATTTCAGGAGATTTCCGCCTGTTAAAATACTGATCTCTTCATCCAGGGTCTCTTTAACAATTCTTTCTATCTCAAAAAGACCTTCCCTGCTGTTTAAGGGCCCCATCCCGACACCCTTAATCATTCCGTTTCCGACTAAAATCTTCTCTGTTTTCGCCTTTAATTTTCTGATAAAGACATCGGCTATCTCCTCAAATAAAAAGAGTCTTTTAACAGCAGTGCAGGTCTGTCCGCAGTTGTAAAACCTGCCTGAGACCGCACCTGATACTGCAAGGTCAATATCGGCATCTTCACATACAACCATCGGATCGCTGCCGCCAAGCTCAAGAGTAAGCCGCTTTTTTGTTCCGCATGAAAGCCTTTCAATTTCCGCACCGGTCTTTGCAGACCCTGTAAAGGAGAGGGCTGCGATGTCCTTATTCTCTGCAATCTCCTTTCCGACAGTATCCCCGCTTCCGGTCACAATCTCCAGGACTCCTTCGGGAAGTCCTGCGGTTTTCATAATATCAGCAATTGCAAGTGTTGTTAAGGGAGTCTGCCGGGACGGTTTTAGGACAAGGGAGTTTCCGGCTGCAAGTGCGGGTCCGGTTTTCCATCCCATGATAAGAACAGGCATATTCCACGGGATTATTGCTCCGCATACCCCTAACGGCTCTTTTTTTGTGAAAGCGTAGCCGTAATCTGATTTTGGAAGAGCATGTCCGGCGATTGTTCCTGATATCGAGGCATAATACTCAAGAATGTTTGCAAAACCCTGTATCTCGTTTTTTGCCTCAGGCAGAATTTTTCCCTGCTCTGATGTCAGAAGTTTTGAAAGCCTGTCCTGTTCATCTCTTACAAGGGCTGCCGTTTTAAACAGAACAACGCTTCTCTCCCTTGCACTTTTTTGTGACCATTTTAAAAACCCGGATTTGGCGGAATCAACTGCTAATTTTACATCCGCTGCCGTTCCTGCCTGAACGGTTCCAACCGTCATTCCGTCCGCCGGATTTATTACTTTTAGATTTCTGCCGTTATCGGTTTTCGCTCCCATATTATTCACCTGTATTGCAGTCCTTTCTCTTCCTTGGCTTTCATTGTTTATTACTTTATTATTACAGTGTTCTGCAATTAAACGGACGACCAGTCAGGCGGTGCAGGAGGATATCAATGTCGGGTAGGATTGTTCCTATAACCACAGAAGGAAATATGTGATCGTTTATGTGTCTGATTTTGTGAAATACACAATGTTGAAGATAAGATTGATTGGTGGAATATATATTCTTTGTTTCAGATTTGTCTTTTTTGAAGGCTTTGTTTGGTGCAAAACTGTTGCAAACGTACTAAATTGGTGTGAAGGTCAGTGATTTCTTTGTGAAATTGTTAGTGACTGAGATATTGTGTTGGATAATGATGTTCTGTTTTTGTTTTTTTGTGAGATAGAATAATAATGGTTTTTTCGAAGTTTTAATTTTTATTTTGATCAAAAAATTAATATTCTCTATAAAATTAATTCAATATATAATTGCCAGATTAACAATCCGACGGAAATTAGACCGATAATACTGAATAAACTAATAAAAAATGACGCTGTTTGCTGATCCATGGCTGTGGTTGATATATATCGCTTTGTTTCAAGTACCTTCCACTCTGCATCAAACAGTTGCACGGGCATGTAAGTTTCGAGAGCTATAACCACCTTTGATTTTGCTCTACTCAACGTGCCATATGATCTAATTGTCCTATACCAATTCCAACTTAGGAATGTACCAAGGAATGCAATTATAGCTACACCAATTATAGCCCATTTCAAACTGTTTTTATCTAAAAATGATAATATTAATCCAATTCCTGTAAAGAGTGCAGTATTTGCAGTTACGTAAAATACATTGACTGTTTGTCTTCGTGATATGAGGGATTCCCAACTTTGAACCATTAGATTATATTGTTGAAATATTTCAGAGGGTTGTGGTGATCCAATGCTATGATCACGCATAAGGAATATTGCCCTCGGAAGAAGCATTTCCCCAATTTGGCCTGCAATTTCAATAGGATCCCATGGTATTGCTTTTAGATTTAAGTCTTGACATGCAGAAGGCAATTGAAATTCTTTTGATAATGTTGTTACAATAATTGGCTTATTTAATCGAAATGCCTCGCGAATTTCCCAATCAACAGGATTACTACTGTGTGTATTTTCACTTACTATACTCACAAGTAGATCACATGATTGAATTATATCTGATGCAATATATTTCCAGCTTTCAATACTTGGTAATTTCTTAGAAACATCTTCAATTGGAAAATTAGGTAACAATTCTTTGAAAGAGTTTTGTAATTCATGAACTTGTTTATTATCTGAGGTTTTATGACTAAAAAACACCTTAAATTGAGTTACCATCTAACACTTCCTATTTAACTAAGTTTCACACTCTATACAATGATTTCCTAAAAAATCTTTATTTATTAATTTTTAAAAATGCCATATTAGCATGCTATTATAGTAAAGTTCTTTTTATTAAAAAAAGCAATTTTCAGTTCCATCTACTTTAAATTATTCATTGACACTCATTATATGCTTAAACAATTTTTTTAGACATGAATCATAGTGTTTATCTATCCAAGATTGAAAATCCATGATTTTAAAGCCCACAAAAGAAATGATCTATTTATCAGGTATGTAAAAATCCTCATTTGGTCATTTTTATGTTGACTTATTTTAAGAAATTAGAAATTCAAGTAATTTAATTAGAATTTTAAGAAGACTACCTATCCAAAAACCGAACAAAAACAATCTCATCCATCACTCCTTTCTTAAAAATTGCCTTCTTATAAATAGTCTTCCTCTCGAATCCTGCATTTCTTGAGAAACCGCATTGATGCCAGGTTCGTCGAGTAGATACTCGACTGGAGCCGGAGGATGTCGAACTGTCAAACATACTAAGATAAATCTATTCTGATAAAGGGAGGGGGAAATCAATCCCCCTCCCTTTAACCCTCCCCCTGAATCGCGATTGAATCGCAGTCGGGATGGGCAAGCATCCCTCCTGCTCCGGGGGCTTCGCCCTTTCGAAAATCAAGTCATAATTAATTCTTCTAAAACTGGTTTTTTTTCGGCTGACCTATGCTTACTGGCGATATTAGTAAAACCATGTTCACTCCCGCCCGAGGCTACCCTGATTGCGAAAGTTCGCGAAACGAACTGAGCAGGGGCTGCCCCGAAGGGGCTTATGCCCTCTAAAAAAAAAGTGATGATAAAAAAAGGCAGAAAAAAATTCCTTAAAATTCAGTTTCAGGAGTCTCTTCTCCTGATACATTCGAGAATTTCATCGCCAAATTCTTTTGTTCCGGCATTTCCCCCGAGGTCAGGTGTACAGACGCCTGATATTATGGCTCTCATAATGCAGTCCTCAACAATCTCCGCCTCATCTTTCATCCCGAAGTGTTCAAGCATCATTGCTGCACTTCTAACGGCTGCAACCGGATTTGCAATTCCCTTCCCTGCAATATCCGGAGCACTTCCGTGAACAGGCTCAAAGAATGCGTATTTCTCTCCAATGTTTGCACTCGGAAGCATACCGAGACCGCCTGTGAGGTAACCACAGGCATCACTCAGGATGTCGCCGAAGATGTTGGTTGTGACAATCACATCGTAGTTTTTCGGGTGCATTAAAACATCAAGTGTGAGAGCATCGATGTACATGGTCCTTGACAAAACCCCGCATGACTCTGCCGTTTTTATGCAGGTGTCCCTGAAGAGAATATCGGACTTTAAGACATTTGCCTTGTTTCCTATTACAAGCGGTTTTTTACATCCTCTCTTTAAGCTAAGTGAGCATGCCTTTTTTGCAATTCTCTCGCTGCCAAATTTAGTTACAACACGAAGTGTCGTTGCCCTCTCCTCTCCGATATCCTCGATTCCGGAGTAGAGGCCTTCCGTGTTTTCCCTGACAACCATAATATCGATATCGCCGGTTTTAACAGGCCGGAGATTTGCATAAAGATCAAGAGAATGGCGTATCTTTAAGAGGACACTGCTGTAATCAGGGTCAGGCGGGGTTGTAACAGCCCCGAAGAGTATTGCATCGGATGACTTCATCTCTTTTATGTCATCACCGGTGCACGGACAGCCGGTCCTTTCCCATTTTCCGTATCCGACATTAACATCATAGAAATCCGCATCCGGCAAAAAATGCGAAAGAACTTCTTTTGCAACCGGGATGACCTCACGGCCGATTCCGTCTCCCTCGCATACTGCAATTCTCATAATTTATTCTCCTTATAAATCCGGCACAGTTCAAAGATGGCATCTGTAATCATCTTCGGTGATGCTCCCCAGTGAACAACATATCCTGTCTGATCTTCGCCCGTCTTCGCACCGCATCTCTCGGCCCGGCAGCATCTTGCAATATACGGGCTTTTTTCATCACTCTCTGCCCTGTCTGCCGGACATATATTTTCTATCTCAAATTCGCCCTCATAGCATTCCGCAAGAAACTGTCTTGCAGTAAGACACCCTGCAACCTTCTCGCCGCCTGATAGTCTGTCGTTATCAAGTGTAGTCTTAAATCCGCCTGCCCTGCACGGGTAAACTTCTGCCTTTGTATCCCTGATGTCCCTGATAATATGCTCAAAAACAATCTCAAGTTCGCCGAAAATCCCTGTTCTCTCAAGATTTCTGATAGTCTCGGAAAGATTCGGAAACGGGGGCATTGCATCATAAACATACACTGTCAGAAGCTTCTCAGGCTCCGGGTCTAAAACAAAGGTCATGTGCTCATCCAAACCCTTAAAAATCGTGCATTTTTTCTTTGATTTGGATGCAATTTTAATCAGGTTAGTCCTGTCATGGAGGATGACCGGTTCAGGATAAAGATATGTCTCGGAATCTTCTGCAAGCTTTTTTATGGATTTAATATCCCTCAAAAGACCTGTTCCCCCTTCAGTCTCTATCCTGAGAATTTCATAACCAAAATCTGTCTTTTTGATAAGATAGCGGCTTAAAAAATAGACTTTGTCACCGAGAGGTTTTTTATCGGCAAATCCGACCTCCTTGCAGTGTCCGGGAAATATCATTATCTCTCCCCAAGGTAATTTGCAAGACCGCCGGCCTTTAGAATCTCCTTCATTCTGCCGGAGAGCGGTTTTGCCTCATATCTCTCTCCGTTCACCTCAACATATGACATATCGGGGTCAAACGATACAGTATCGCCGTCTTTTACTCCGGGAATTTCTGTCTCAAACACATAAAGCCCGAGATTAACGCAGTTTCTGAAGAATATCCTTGCAAATGTGGGTGCAACAACCGCCAGAACGCCTGCTTCCTTCAGTGCCGCTGCCGCCTGTTCACGTGATGAGCCGCATCCCATGTTATTTCCGGCGATTATTACAGAATCCTTTAGTCTTTTTGCAATTGTCTCATCGTAATCCTCAAATGCATGCTCAACCCAGACCGACTTATCGGTAGTCCTCAGATAACGGCCTGCAATTATCATATCGGTATCAACATCCTCACCGATTACAACGGCATGGCCTGAAATCTTCATAATAAATCCTCCGGCGATGTAATCTCACCGCGAATAGCACTTGCCGCCGCAGTTGACGGAGAGCAGAGATAATACTCCGCACCGACTCCCATTCTGTTTTTGAAATTCCTGTTTGCGGTTGAGAGTCCTACTTCGCCTTCTCCAAGGACACCCATATGTGCACCAAGACACGGTCCGCATCCCGGCGGGCATACACTGCATCCTGCCTCAATGATATCTGATAAAATTCCGGTATTGAGAGCCTTTAAGAGAACATTTCTGGACGCCGGAACAACAACTGTTCTTACAGCGACCTTCTTTCCCTTAACAATTTCAGCAAATCTTCTCAGGTCTTCATACCTTCCGTTCGTGCATGTCCCGAGGAAAACCTCGTCCAGCGTGGTTCCTGAATAATCTGAGACCGGAACAGCGTTATCAACCCTGTGCGGGACTGCAAGCAGAGGCTCAACATCAGAAAGGTCGATATTGACTTCTGATTCATAACTGCAGTTATAAGGAGTCTGTCTTTCTGCAATCTTTCCGAAACAGGAAAGATATTCCTGTGTTTTTTGATCAGAATAGAAAAGACCTGTTTTTGCGCCTGTCTCAACCGCCATATTTGAGATTGTAAGACGGCCGTCAACAGAGAGACCTCCGGCACCATCACCTGTAAATTCAAGAGATTTATACGTTCCGCCGTCCATTCCGAGCTTTTTAACATACAAAAGTGCGACATCCTTCGGCTCTGCAAAACCTGTGAGTTTTCCCGTGAGGTTTATTCCGATGGTCTCCGGCACCCTAAACCATGTCTCTCCTGTTGCCCAGATTCCTGCCATATCTGTAGCACCCACACCTGTTGAAAAAGCTCCGAGAGCACCTGTTGTGCATGAGTGGGAATCCGCTCCTACCACAATTTCGCCCGGGAGGCATACACCCTCACTCATAATCTGGTGGCATATTCCTTCTCCAATCTCATGAAATGAGAATCCCTCACATTTTGAGAATTCTCTTAACTGATGCTGAAGGTTTGCGGTCGTTGTATTGTTTGCAGGCGTTATGTGATCATATATTATTGATATATTGCGAGGTTCGGCGATATTCTGATTTTTAAATCCTGAAAGGGCAAAAAGCGCCTGAATACCTGTTCCGTCATGTGCAAATGCCCTGTCAACTTTTCTGTCAACATATGAACCCGCCTTTGCGCCGAGAATTCTTTCTGATAATGTCTCCAAGTTTATTCACTCCTCTTTTGCATGTTTTATAACCGACTTCAGAACATTCGGTGTGATGCTGCATTTCCCCTCACTTATCGTCTTGATTCTGTTCAGAGTCCACGTTATCTGATCAGGCGTGAGGTCACATCCTATACTTTTTAAGATGTGTTCAAGACCTCTTCGTCCGGTATGCTTGCCAAGAATAAACCTCTGCTCGCCTCCGACCATCTCAGGCGGGAAGTACTCGTAAGTGTTTCTGTCCTTAAGAAGGGCTGCGATGTGAATTCCGCTCTCATGTGAAAATGCATTCTCACCCACAACCGCCTTTGTCTTTGAAACAGCAATCCCTGAATGTTTCTCAACCGTCTTTGAGAGTTTTACAAGTCCGGTTAAGTCATAGCGGTCAAC
>NZ_JBSREC010000106.1:0-16934 GCF_055145805.1 Methanomicrobium sp.
TGAGTATTATACTATCGATGGAGTCTGTAAGCTATGATGAACTTTTACAGATAACAGGGCCGGATATAAATCTCAGTCAGATTATTTACAGGCTTGTTAATTCCGGACTGATTGAAAAATCTGGAAATGACTACAAAATAAATCCCGAGGCTGTAAACCTCATAATAGCTAACCTGAGAAAAACCAGGATGGTGTGGTAAATGGCAACAGGAGTTGAGTCTCTAACAACAGGAGTTGGATCTCTGACAGATCTTATAAAATTCGATTTTGAAACAATTCTTTATATTATATACATAATTGTCCTTGCATATGTCCTTATATACCTGGTATCGTTCATAATCAAAAAAATAGGGGAAACAGCAGGTTATAAGAGAATTGCGGCAAATATGATAATTCCTTTATTTAAAATTACCATATATTTTTCCGCTTTTTATTTAATAATAACCTCATTAATACAGCCTTCACTGGAACAACTGGTTCTGTTCTCAGGTCTTTTTGGAGCAGCTCTTGGTTTAGGGTTAAAAGATCTCTTTGCAGATATAGTTGGAGGAATTGTAATTGCCTTTGAAAGACCTTTTCTTATTGGAGACAAGATATCCGTTCAGGGTAATTATGGAGAGGTAATTGATATAGGCCTTCGTTCGACAAGAATATTTACTCCTGATGATTCAGTAGTGTCATTTCCGAATTTTATAATTTTCAGCCAGTCAGTTTCAAGCGCAAATGCAGGCAAAACAGAAATGATGGTTGTAATTGACTTTTTTATCGATAATAAAAGTGATCTGGACACTGCCAGACGAATTTTAAGGGAATGCCTGATAACATCAAAATACATCTACATATCACATACAAGCTCATACAAAATCCTCCTTGATGATTTCCCGTTTTACCGGAGACTGAGAGCCAAAGCATATGTGAACGAACTGCGATATGAATTTGAATTTAAATCAGAGATTACAAGAAAGGCATGGTCGGAGTTTGATAAAAACGGGATTAAACCTCCGGAATTTTCAGGAAATATAATTGAAACTCCGGTTATTGAAAAATAACAATTTTTTTTACGAATTATCTCATTTCAGGATTGAAAAAATATAAAAAACAGAAAATAGCCTGAAAATTGGAATTTTGACAGTTTAATCCCTGATAATTTCAACTTTATGTTTTCCCACAACTTCCATATTCTCACTTCCAATATTATATTTATCAGACGCTGCAATATCGTCAAGAATCTTCCTGTTTAAGATATCACTAAGAATTCTCCGGTTTTTGGAATCAGAGACATATCTTATTCCAAGCTCTACCCAGTTGTCAGTCAGTTTTACATATACTGCCGGTTCTGTAACTTTTTTCGGCAGATAATACTTCTCTCCAAGCCTGTCCACCTCTTTTTCCGCCTGTATTGTCATCTCCCCTGTTTCAGTTTTGACAATATTCATAAAATTATTTATCGCCAGCTTCCAGTCGCTTTCATATGTTAGGGGAACAGTAATTTCATCCCAGATAAAATTGTGATCTTTTGTGTAATTGTAAATACTGCCGGTGATTACAACAGAATTCGGCAGTATTGCAATGCGTCCTGTTGGCTGCTCGGCATTAATCCAGCCCTTAATCTCCATCATTGTGGTATTCATAATTCCTATATCCATTATGTCCCCGACAACTCCTTCAACTTCAACGCGGTCTCCGATTTTATAGACACTTGTAAGAGCAATTATGATTCCGCCAACAAAATTTCTAAACAGATCCTGAAGCGCAATTGCAACGCCGGCGACTATAATTCCATATGATATCACAAGGGATTCTGTATTTTCAACCCAGATCTGAATGATAAAAAACAAAAATATCATCGCTGAAATTATGAAAATCCCTTTATTGAATGTAAACTGGGTTTTTCTGTCCTTTATCACTTTTTTAGCTATTCTCTTTGTAATTATTCCATATGCCAGGAAAATTATTCCTGTAAGGAGAAATGATAAAAATATTTTAAAAAATAAAGGATCCCCCAAAAAATTGTTCAGAAACCAGAAAATCACGGCGCCTGAGAACAAAATTACAGAAAATATATAATTGCGCAGCATAACTTTGAATTCATTAATATATTATTTATAAATACCTTCCACCATTATCAGCATTCATTGCAGCTATATCTGCAATAAGAGTTCAGAGAGAATATCACATAAATTCCGAGAGGCATTCACATATAGTACGATATCTTACTGCAATCAGAACGGAGATAAAATACGTTACAAGTATGGGAGAACTCTGTACCCTGTTAAAGGAGATGAATGAGATGACTTTTCGGGAAGCTCATGACTGGAAGATTATATTCAGGTATAGCAATATTGAGGCTGTGTGATTTTGGCCTATAAGGCTAAAGAATGCCTAAAAAAAGAATATTTGGTAGAAAAGTAATATCCAATCACGTAATTTTATTTTTCCGATTTTTCATCGATAATTTTTGAAATCATATGTTTTAATTCAGGGATCTGTTTCTTTATAATGACCCAGAGAGTATCGGTATCCACACCAAAATATTTGTGAATCACGATGTTTCGAACACCTACAATCTTTTTCCATGGAATTTGGGGATACTTATTACGTATGTCTTCAGGAATATTGGAAACTGCTTCTCCAATTATCTCTATATTCCTGACGACCGCATCAATTGTCTTTTGATCTTTTTGGAATTCATCTTTAGACAGGTCTCCGACATATTCCGAAATCCTCTCTGCGGCTTCAATAATATCCTCAAAAAAAACTTCAGGATCACGCTTTGACATATACAGCGTCCTCTGTTATTCCATCAAACACTCTTTTTCTCTGTTTTATCCCTGCTTTAAGAACAAGATCAACACGAACTCCAAGTAGTTGTTCAAGTTCATCTCTGAGATCAACAACCTCCCATCCTATTGGTTCATAAAAATCGACCATTATATCAAGATCGCTCTCTTCGGTCTGTTCTCCTCTTGCATACGACCCGATTATGCTGAGCTCTTTTATATTGTATTTTTCCTGAAAGCGGGCGAAATTGTCATTCAGTACAGCAACTATTCTCTTAAGTTCATCCGATCTTCCCCCAGCCTCTTCGGGATGATTGTTATCCATTGAATTTTGGTGCATTTTTGATTAATTTTATATTGTGGGTTATTATGTTAAGCCTTTTGTGGAACTATCGAATTCCGGGAATATCAATGTCAGGAACAGACGATATTTATGCTGTTTGTGATCCGTAAATCTAAAAGAAATGGAGCAGGAGGGATGCCTGTCCATCCCTCCTGTGACTATCGCAACCGGGGGAGAGTTGAATGAAAGGGATCTCCCCTCCCTTTATCAAAAAGCCGGTTTTTCGGCTGAAACCACACACCAAAACTAATCTGTTCATCAATAAAAAAAATACGAGAAAACGATTAGAACGCCCGATTTTTATGATTTTTTATTCACATTTAATTAAGAAATCCACGAGCCGCAAAAACCATTTATATATCCCACCAGATATAAAAAGCACAAGAGAATTTGAATTCCCGCAAAAAAACAGCAACAAATTAAAACAAAAGGGGGCAAAAAATGGAATCAAACAATAACCAGAAACCAGAACGTTCAGAGATAGATAGCCCGGATGGCGAACAATACAGTCTTAAGAAAATCATTCTAATCTGGGCACTTGCAACTGCCCCTATGACGTTTTTTGCATTCATTCTGACTCCGGCGGTGATCGCTTTTTTTAATATTCCTGATAGTGTCCCGGGATTTTTGGTATTCTGGCCGTTTATGATACTTGGCCTTATCTGGCAGTTTGTTCTGTCTCTCATTATAATCCGCTCGGAGACAGATCAGTTAAACTGGCAGACCATGAAAAAAAGAATGTGGTACACAACCCCCCGTGACCCCAAAACGGGGGAGCATAGCAATAAATTATTTTTGTGGGTCATTCCCTTCATCGGGTTAAGTCTTGTTTTGATGTTTATCCCTATGCCTGACGTTCTGGGTTCCCTCTTCCCGGTTCTAAAAACCCTTCCCCATTACAATCTTATGCAGCTGATGACTCCTGAATTTCAGGGAGTCTGGCTGATACTGGGCCTGACACTGATTACAATACCTTTCAATTATTTCTTAGGTGAAGAATTTCTTTTCCGCGGAATACTGCTCCCGAAAATGAACGGGGTATTTGGAAAGTGGGACTGGTTTTTTAATGGTGTCTTTTTTGCCCTGTATCATCTCCATAAACCACTTGGAATTCTAAGCCAGGCATTGTTCTCAGGTTTTCTGCTTAGTTACCCGGCCAAACGTTTTAGGAGCAACTGGATGGCTGTAATTATTCACGGCATCGAAGCCCCGTTTTCTATATATATTGTTCTTGGAATTATTCTTGGATGATTATTCTTTAATCAGAATAAGGAAGTTTCCAGCTAAGAAAAGGAGCAGGAGGGATGCCTGTCCATCCCTCCTGTGACTATCGCGACGGGGGGAGGGTTGAAGGGAGGGGAATTCCCCTCCTTTATCAAAAAGCCGGTTTTTCGGCTGAAACCACAACCAGAAAAACAGCAATTTGGAGTTTTTTTGGCATTTCCAGGAACACTCCTAAATCAGAGTGTGAAAAAAGGCAAATTGCTGTTTTTATAAAAATCAAAGCCAGAATTGTAGAGATATAATGGCTAGTTATTGGCCTGTATTTTCAGACGATGCATATATCAGAGTGGATGGAGATCGTGGAATAGAAGGCTTCTGTGTGGACGTTGATTTTGATGTTTTTTAACGATTTGGAGGGCTATTTAAGGTTTACTTTATGGAGTGGTGGCAACCAGCAAAACCCATGAGGAAGCTGAAGTCAATATGCATGAAGCGATTGCATTTCACATTGAGGTCTTAAAGTAGGACGGGTTTCCAATTCCTAAAGAGAAATCCTCTGCGTCGTGGTTTTTTTAATAAATTCCCTTAAGCATCATGAGATAATTCCTTCATAATGAGAGAGGAGAATAATGAGATCTATAACAATGCAATTGAATTTTATAATCCGTAAAATTATTAATATATATAATTAATTATTATCTTAGGTGAAAAATCATTCATATTTATTTGAAGATAATTCGAGCAATAGAAATATTTAGTTTTTTTATCGCTAACTTTATTGCTTATTTAATATTCCATCACTTTTTCCAATTCATAAATATTTACTGCTTAATAGGATTATTCGTAGTATCCCTTTTAATTTTAAAAACAAATTTAATTTTTAGCCTTTCTTTTTTTCAAAAAAAGAGGGAGGAGTCTGAATCCAATAAAGACTCTAATAATTCTAATGGAGATAACTCTCTTAAAAAAAGATTGATTCGCTTAAAGGAATTGTTAGGAAAAATTACTATTAAAAAATTCTTAAAATTTCTAATTGTTGCAATCAAATTCTTTTTCTTTAACGTATTTTATGAATTATTTCCTGTATATTTAATATGGATTTCATTTTTAGGCTTATATTATCTAGTAATGCATTACTGTTTTGATTCACTAATTACTCTAAATGAATCATTTTATTCGTTTAGTGCAACATTAGGAATAATACTAGGGGTATTTCAATATTACATGAAGAGAAATGAAGAAAAGGTATTTTCTAAAATTACATTAAATGGGAAAAAAATCTCAAATATAATATCTCATGAAACTGATTTTGATAGCTTTTTTTCAAGTTTGGAAGAGTCTAAAGATAAAGAAAAATCACTCAAGAATTGGATTTCAAATCAAATAGATCCAAATTTGAAACTTTTTGATTTATTGCGTACAATCAGTAGCGATAAAGAAATATCAAGAGAATTTAAAAGAATTATTCGGAATTCAAAGATATCCCCAATAAATATCCAAATGACAAATATAAATTCTGATATAAAATATACGATAATTGAAAATAGTGTCCTTAATGCATCTCATGAAAATGAATTAAAAAAAGCATATTCTAATTTTTTTGGAAGTGAAAAATTAATTGAAGATATATTAGGAAAAATTCAAGAAGAGATAAATCTCTCAGAATTTGGAATTTTAGCATTGAGTAATATAAATATAATCAATGAAGTTTTACCCCAGCTAATTAATAATGATCTAATTAAGGAGATGGATGTTTTATTATCTGAAAGGCCTGAATATCCAAGATGTAATGAATTGAATTCATCTTCATGCCGACAGATGATTCAAATTAAAGTGATGAAAAAAATTTATGACGATATTATTATCTAAAAAATATGAAGAAAAAAACTCAATCTCTGAACCCCTCAAATCTACCCCTAAGCACACCACTTTAAACTACAGAGGTACACACAATTTTCACTTTTTTAGGACGTGGCCAGTTTAATGCCGTCCTTACCAAGGACGTGGTATAACAATGCGAGGAGCAGGATTCGAACCTGCGAACAACTAATGACGGGGTCCTAAGCCCCGCGCCTTTGACCGACTCGGCAATCCTCGCACAAATAGAATTTAAGATCAAATTAACCAAAAATAATCTTACCGGATTGCTGATTCATTTTAGCCTGTAAAAGATATTAATCCATTGTATTGTTCCTGACAATATTCTAAAAAAAACCGAATTTTCATGAAATTAAAAGAGAGCTGTGCAAACAGACAGAAGAAACGCATAATTATCAATATATCAGGCGCGTCAGATCCCGGACAAACGGATATTCACAGGATGAATAAAGCTGTATAAAAACATCAGGCAAGACAAATATAATTTATTTGCCACAAAATAAACAAACAGTAGTTTACAAAACGCATTTCATTTCAAAATCAAAGGTGACTATCATAATATACAATAATGTACCAGAATATAACATTCACAAAGGCTAAACCAGAAAAAACATTAAAAAACCTGCACTAATCAAAACATTTATTGTTTAGCCAAAATGAAAGAAATTGTACTGGAGATTAGAATTTTATATGCTTACCGAGATAGCGCACATAATTGTGGCTTTTGCGGTCGCCTGGATTCTCTTTATAGCAATAGATTTATTGTTCAGACTGCCTGAGAAAGGAGGAGTTAGCGGTGCCTGCGCCATCGGCGAAGAGATCGAAAAAGCCGGCGGCGATGTAAACGGGGGATACATGATGGGCAACATCGTCTGTTCACCTGACGCATCCGCAGGAACACTTCTGGCAGCATGCGGAGTATTTATTGCAGGAATCTGGGGAGGACTTTTTGCAGCCGTTCTTATTTTTATCGGGAACCGCATATGCCATGACAAGGGATATGCAGGTACAACCGGAGCAGTCATAGCAACATTTGTGATATATGCATTTACACATATAGGATTCACCCCTGATGTGTTCATTGCCGGAATGGTTCTTGCAATACTCTCAATACAGGGAATTTCTCAAAAATATGCAAGCCGGCTTCTCGGAAAACTCTGGAGGATGAGATCTTGATAGTCGAAATCATATGTGGAATTGTTGCACTATATGCCTCAGTCAGGATTATCACAGAGAAAAACACCCTGAGAAAACTTACGTTTCTAAACGTCCTCAACTTTGCAGTAACAGGACTGATTGCACTTCTCCTTCCGTATCCTCTGGGAATAGCGGCCGCAGCTGCATACTTTGTGGGAGCAACCCTTGAATCGAATGCAATTGCAAGCACCTATGCAAAACGTGGTGATGCTTAAAATGGCAGATATCCTTCTTTTAATATTTGCAGTCATTGCTATTATGGGAACTGTTGCAACTGCCATACAAAAAGATCCGTATGACAAACTCATATCGCTTGGAATGCTCTTTGCGGGAGTGATCCCCTTCGTTGTTATCGGAGGATACCTTGATGTTGCAATATCACTCTCACTCATCATACCAATAACAACAATAATACTTCTTCAGGCAGTCTGGAGGTGTAAGGCATGACCCCCGTATTTATCCTCGGACTTGGAATTCTGATAATAGGTGTAATTGCAGCCGCATACCCTGACCCGAAGACTTACCTTAACCAGCTGATAAACCTGGAGATATCAGGTTTTGGTCTGCTGCTTATAATGCTGACATACAATGAAACACTGGCGCTTTTAACCTTCATTGCAGTAACGGCAATAAGCACCTTTGTACTTGTAAGAGTACTTGAAAGGAGGGAGATTAATTGAGCATTATCAGAACAGTCTCAAAGATTCTTCAGAATCACGACAATCTTGTAAGAGTCTACTCAGTGCTCGTAATAATTGTAATACTGGCAGGGATTCTGACTCTTCCCTCAATATCATACAACGATAATCAGCTGTACCCAAAAACGGTTGACATGAAAAGCCCCCTAAGTCCGTATGACAGAGGGGGGGACCCATTTGAAAAGGCAGATGTCAAAGCCCAGTATCCTGAAAATTCAGAATATCTCGGATATGTAACCGCATATCTGACGCCTTTGTCCCTGTTAATCTCACAAAATACCCTGTATACAGGAACAACTATTGTCTCCCACCCGGGAGGAATTATTGATGAGATACTCTACAACACAAGAGGTCTGGATACAATAGCTGAAACCAGCATTCTTTTTGTGGCATTCGCAATTGCGATGTTTCTTTTCAGGAGGCGTGAGGAATAATGTTCTTTACTCTTCCTGAAGACTACATCTTCGGACTTTTCATAGGATTTATCTGTATCATAATTGCGTTTTCGGCGATGATGAGGGAGAAAAACGATCTCCACCGTCTTCTGCTTACAGATCTGGTTGAGATACTGACACTTGTAATAATTGCACTCATAGGAACAGATCTTGCAGAAGCACTCATACTTCCGGGTCTGGTTGTCGGAATTGCAGAAATTCTTGCGATGGCAGAACTTTACATCGAGAAAGAAGACCTCACAAAAAAACCTGACAATTTCCTAAAAATCGAGATTATGGAGACTGCTCCGGGAATACTGGCAGTTGTGATGTTAATATACGGAATCATACTCTCAGGATTTACAGGCGGTGCGGTTGCAGGTCTTGGAATTTTGTTCTACTTCCTCTGCAAAGGAAATAATGAAAAGACAGAGATTTTAGAGACTGTCAGCGGCTATGCCTGGGTAGCCTGGGTTGTCGCATTCATTATTTTCATGACACTCCCGCAGTACTGGTTCTTTGCTGTAATGCTTGCCGGAACAGGAGTATTTGCAAAAGTGGCCGCAAAGATGGCAATAGTCGGAACAATGAGAGGTAACAGCGATGTATGAATTTGTAAACACGAATATTGAGGGTCAGGTGGCAGCCGTAATCCCGTTCGGGGATATCGTCGACTACTTCACCCCCTATACTGCAATACTGTTCATATTTGCACTGGTATTTACGATAGTGGCCCTTATTTCAAAACCTGAAAGACAGGTTGACATTGCATTCGGCGGTGATGCATACTATACAAAAGATATCTCCATAAAACAGATGAGATTCCAGCGTTTCATGGCCGCAGCCTGCGGTTTTGCAACAATGGGAGGAATTATTAGCGGTGATGTCTTTAATTTCACACTCTTTGTTGCAATGGTGGGAATTGCAAATATCGGTATAGTATCCTCAGTTAAAAACAGACATATCCTTGATAACGCCTACGAATACGGAATACTGGCAATGATAGGAACACTTCCTCTCTTTGCAGGTGCTGCAATAATACTTGCCACAACAGGCACACTCAGCATGTGGATTCTTTTCACACCTGGTGTGACTGTGCCTCTTGTTGCAAAATTACTGCTCGTAATCGGAGTGATAGCAGAGGGTATGGCTCCGGTTTACGTTGCAAAGGCCGAGATAACAAGGGCACCCGGTGCACCATACATCCTGATGGTGCATGTAAGCTCACTTGTGATGTTTTTGAGAGTAATAGAGATTGTAATTTCGATGTGATGCATATGAAAATGAAAAACATAAAAACTCTGCTTGCAATATCAGCAGCTGTCTGCATCATTGCAGGCTTTTCTGCGATTGACGGCTTAATAGAGGAATGGCTTGCCGCCGCAACACTTGTGGTATCCTTTCCGGTGTTTGTTGTGTCACTCGGACTGTGGTGGAAGGCATCTGACAAAGAAGGCGATTATCCGTTCGTAGGTTATTGAAATGATTCTGTTGTATATTTTATTTGCAGTCTTCGCAGGTCTGATGTATCATGGTATTCACCGAAAAGTGATTGCAAGAATACAGACAAGACCCGGACCTCCTATATGGCAGGAGATACTTCATGTACTAAAATTTTCATTTAAGCAGACATGGATTCCAAAGACTGCCTCACAGATTCTTTTCATGGGAATAGTAATTGTTGTGATAGCAATCTGGTCAGGAGCCCTGTATGTTCTTCTGTCCGGCGGAAGTCTCCTTATTATATTCGGAGTTTATCTTCTCCACAAGATTACAGAACACGGTCTTGGTCTCTCATCCGGTTCTCCCTACGGAAAGTTTGGGGCAATCAGATCAGTCATATCCGCAGCATCCGAGATACCGCTGATAGCCTCAATTGCAGGGATATACTTTATAACAGGATCTTTAATGATATCAGACATTGAGGCATATCAGGCATCACACGGAATTCTCTTAATAACAGCATTCCCGATTGCAATTGCAATGTATGTAATTGTCCTCTCAAAAGTCCCATACAGTCCTTTCGGGATAATCGAGGCAAAAGAGATTGTAAGCGGGAATAAAACCGAACATTTCGGAGTATGGAGAGCAGGGCTTGAAGTAGGTTTTGCAATTAAGACATTTGTCCTTCTTGCGACATTTATAACACTGTTTATAGGCACAATGCCATTCTGGATGCTTATCATTGCGTCACTAATCCTCCTTATGACAATGTCTTTCATATGTGCAATTACACCAATGCTCTCACCTTACGATGCGGTAACAATCCAGATTGCAATAATCGGCATTGTAATAATTTATGTGGCATATCTTGGGGTGACGGGATGAAAAAAGCAGAAATCCCGGTATTACTGGGTGTTTTGATCTACGCTCTGATAGCGTTATGGCAGGGTTTTGAGAAGAATTTCCTTGCCGTACAGGTTTTGGGACTTGTATTAATTTTTGCAATTATCGGAGTTATTTTGAAGACAAAGAATGGGGATAAACTAAAAAAAGGTGAAATGATAGCAATATGGGGCTGTATAGGCCTTTTTGCCGCATATATTTTCCTTATAATCACGGGGCTTTTATGACAGAATACATATACGAAAAAGATCTCCGGCAAATGAAGTACAGAATACTTGTAAGCAAAATGCATGATGAGGCAGTTACAAAGATAGCAGAATGCCTTGATGTTGAAAAACAGGATTTAAGAAAATATTTCATCAAAAATCTTGACATGTCATTTCTTGAAAATATTCCGGCTCGCTATAACTCATGGCTTTCAATTGAAAAAGGAAAAGATAACGAGATCTCATCACATCTTTGCACGAAACTACTGACTGATCACATCCCCCTCATAAAAAAAGAGGATATGGCAAATATTCAAAAATCTGTTGAAGAGGATATCAAATCAGGTCTTTCCAAAGAAGAAGCGATAAAAAAAGGAAAACAGACTATCAGGGAGATGATTCTGGTATGAACATAATCCAGTCATTAAAAAACATGGTCAGACAGCGTTCCATTCATGTATGTTATGTAAACGTCGGATCATGCAACGGATGTGACATTGAGATTTTAGCATGCCTGGCACCACGCTACGATATCGAGCAGTATGGAATCTACGTCCACAACAACCCGCGTGATGCAGATATCCTGCTTATAACCGGAGCCTGCTGTGAACAGTGGGAAGACAAACTTGCAGACATCTGGGAAAAAATTCCGGAGCCAAAGGCCGCTATAACAATAGGTAACTGTCCGGTGTCGGGATGCACATTCAACAGAAGAGGGAGTTATGTAAATCCTCCTGTTTCAAAATACATCCCGGTTGCTGCAAGCATTCCCGGATGCCCCCCGCGACCAACCGAAATAATAAGCACAATACTAAAACTTGCACCTTTAGTGTTCAAGGATTATGAGGAGAATAAAAAATGAAGAGAACTGTCGATGTTTCACTACCTATAGGACCTGTCCATCCCTGTTTTAAGGAACCTGCCAGAATAAAATGTGAAACTTCAGGTGAGAGAGTACTCTCTGCCGAAATTGAATTAGGATATGTCAAAAAAGGCATTGAAAAGATAATGGTGGGAAGACCCTGGCAGGAGGTTATGTTTCTTGCCGAAAGAATCTGCGGCATATGCTCTGTAGTTCACAACATGGTGTTTATCGAAACCGTGGAGAGGATAAGTAACATTGAAGTTCCAAAAAGAGCTGCCTACTTAAGAGTGGTTGTAAATGAGCTTGACAGGATGCAGTCACACCTGCTTGCAAACTATTCCTACTGCTATACAATCGAGCATGAAACTCTTGCAATGTATTTGATAAATCTGCGTGAAACTGTTGTTGACCAGCTTGAACTGATAACCGGTGCAAGAATTACATGTGCATTTATGATTCCGGGCGGTGTCAGGTTTGATCTCCGTGATGAAGACTCAAAAACGCTTCTTGAAGGCATGGATAAAATAGAAAAGGATCTGACCAGGTTTTACGATATTTTTAGATCAGGCCCCATGATTGCACTCAGAAGTAAGGATGTCGGAATACTGACAAAAGAAGACGCCATCATATCCCATGCAGTAGGCCCCACTGCACGTGCAAGCGGGATTGATACAGATGAGAGAAGCAATCACCCAACCTATCAGGAGCTTGGATTTAAACCTCTTGTACGTGATACCTGTGACAACTATGCAAGGCTTATGATCCGGTTTGAAGAAGTATTCCAGAGTGTCGAAATTATCAGAAAGTGCATAAAAGAGCTTCCGACAGGTCTTATCAGAGGCGGCGGAGAGGTTGGCGAAGGAGAATTTACATGGATTGGCGAGGCACCCCGCGGCGAACTCACATACCATATAAAAACCGACAAATACGGAAGAGTAGAAGAGATTGGAATACAGACACCGTCCATTATGAATATCGAAGCATGTGCACACCATATGCTAAAGAATGTTGATTCAGCAGCTGATGTCACATCAACTTTCATAAGTTCGGACCCGTGTGTTGCATGCAATGAGAGGTGATTGAAATGAACTCAATATCCTGCTACATCAAAGAATTCTTAAGGGCCGAATGGTGGAATAAGTTTCTTTTTGCAAAAACTCCTCCTCTTGTGACTCCGCCTCATTTCAGGGATTATCCAACCTTAACAGGCAATGAATGCACACATGAGTTAAGGTGCATGATGATTTGCCCCGCACCGGGCGCTATTGAGGTTTTAAAAAATGATGAAGGGAAATGGGCCCCTGTAATCTATAAAGGACACTGTATCCGCTGCGGACTATGTGTTGAAGCATGCCCTGATAACGTACTTACATCAGGCAGGATCTTAGAGCAGAATGAAATTGACAGAACCTCATATCTTGCCTCATATCACTTAAACGTAGATGACAAACTGTGCATGAAATGCGGCAACTGCTCGGTTGCATGCCCTGTCAACAAGGAGATTGATCCTCAGCTTGCATACAATGGCACATCATCAAGCAATGACGTAATAATGAGAGTCAAAGACTCAAAACTTACTATAATTCATCCTGAAAAATGCACAGGCTGTAAGACCTGCGAGAAGACATGTCCAAACCTTGCCATTACCGTAGCAAGAGTTATTGAAGGCGATCAGGATGAGGATTAATAATATTACAGACAAACATTTTTTATCATAAACAGGTTATATTAATCTGATGCTAAGTCACAAATGTGGTTATGAAGAGGATCTCCGTTGCAAAAAGTGTGGAAAGGAGTTGATAATGAATAAATCCGGCCTTTACTGCCCCCACTGCGGCAGACAGGTTGTATTGATATGTCCCGGATGCGGAAAACCCTGGAAATAACTAAAAAACTTAAATAAAATAAATATCTCAGACATATTTCATGTAATTCAAAAAATAATTTTTTAAATATTATACAGGAATATTGCTCCGCATCCAGTCTGCATATTCCTCTCTTATTTTTTCCTTCTCTTTTAAAGTCAGATCATTTCTCTTGTTCTTCCGGAGATATTTTCCAAGTTCACTGACAATTGCCTCAGCCTGATGATAATCACTGACCTCAAGATAAACAGGAGTTCCTTTGACCTTAATTATCTCCCCGCATTCAGGACATAGCCGGTGCTGACAATATTTATCAACATAGGTGAAGGACGCACACCCGGGACAGCGGAGTATCAGATACACTTAAAATTATCTGATCTCAGTTAAAGATGATTAAACTTACCCAAAAAAAAAATATTTAATGATTGCAGACATTCTGGCCGGATTTTAGGTTTCCGGCAACGTAGCTCTTTATTGCATCATCAATATTGCCACAGACACCAATGAAAACCTCAATGCCAAGTGAATTAAACAATTCAATTGCTCCCTGACCCATGCCTCCTGCAAGAACAACTTCCGCGCCATTCTCATTTAAAAATCTGGGAATTACACCAGGAGCATGTGCCGGACTGACTAACGACTCTTCTTCTGTTATCTGACCATTTTCAATAGTGAAAAATGCATATTCCCTGCAATGTCCAAAATGCTCTGCAACTATATCTCCGTCTTTTGCAACTGCTATTTTCATAAAATATCTCCTAATCTGTATATATTAATTTGTTAGAAAGCTACGAATTTAAAACCTATTGTTCATGACAAAAAAAACAAACTGCGGCACTTGGTAGAACTATCCTGATTAGGTAGTAAACAGAGAATTATTTGCAGTCTTTTTCCGAAGAAAATGAGGTACTTTTTACAGGTGAAATTTAAACATTCATCTTATATGAGCATTGAAGTGCTGCCGGTTGAAGGTCTTCCTATCTTCCATGAAGGAGACAGTATTTCAGAAGATATCTGCAGGAAAATAGAATTAAAAGACGGGGATCTGCTCTGTGTGGCATCTTCGGTTTATTCAAAGACCAAAGGCTATACAAGAGTACTTGATGAAATAACTGCAGGTAAAAGGGCGAAGGAGATAGCAGAAAAATGCGGAGAAGACCCGCGTTTCATACAGGCTGTTCTTGATGAGACAGCTGATCTTATAATTGACTATCCCTTTGTTCTCTCCCAGCTCAAATGCGGCCATGTGGGAGTACGTGCCGGCGTTGACAACAGCAATATCGAAAAAGGATTTATTGTACGTCTTCCTCCCGAGCCAATGGCATCCGCAGAAGAGATAAAAAAAGAGATTAAGAATATCACAGGTGCTGACATCAGGGTAATAATAACTGACACCTGCGGACGATCTTTTAGAAGAGGACAGACCGGCGTTGCATTAGGATGGGCAGGGATGACTGCAATACGGGATTTCAGAGGCGATACAGATCTCTTCGGCCGCGTTCTTGAAATAACAGAAGAAGCGGTTGTGGATGAATTTGCCGCTTTTTCGAATTTTATTATGGGAGAGAGCAACAATGGTGTTCCGGCAGTGATCTTCAGAAACTGCCCGTTCTGGGAAGGCCATGACGAACTCTTTTTCAAATCTGATGAAGACATAACAATAAAGGCATTAAAAAAGCTCTAATAACAAATTTCAACCAGAATATACTTTTTTAAAAATAAGTAATAACAGATATAAACTCAGTTTAATTCTAAAAAAAATCATGAAATCAATGTTTCATGAAAATGAGATTTCTATTTTCAATATAATATCAGAATATGTGGTTTAATATTGCAATTATGATTCCTGATGCTGCCGCGGCAATCAGTACTGCCTTTGGCGATATATGAATCGAACGCTTGTCCTCACTGTCATAGTATGTAACAAGACCTGCAGATGAAACCAGATTTCCGCCTTTGCTCTTTGCTGCCATGCTTATTATATCTGCACTCAGAATATATAAATGAAAGGCAAAAGAGGCAAAGCGATAGTATGTCGGATTCGTATACAATATCAGGAAAAGCATATGCAGGCAGAGAAGCAGTCCTTTGCAATGTTGAAATAACAGTAGAAAACGGCATTATCAAAGATATAGAAGAGAAAAAAAATGTCGATGAAAGATGGATATTCCCATGTCTTTTCAACTCACATACACATCTTGCAGATACGGTCGCAATGGATACAGAAGTGGCGGGAAGTCTCTCCGAGCTTGTCGCCCCGCCGGACGGCTTAAAACACAAAATTCTGCGTGAAACAAAACCGGAAATACTCAGTGGTGCGATGGAAAGCAGCATAAAATATATGCTTAAATCAGCAACATGCGGATTTTGTGATTTCAGGGAAGGAGGAACGAAAGGAGTTGCTCTGCTAAAAGATGCACTTTCAAAAACAGAAGCCCTCGGAATAATACTGGGAAGAGAGGGGGGGCAGGACTTTTCTGACGGGATTGGTATTTCCAGCACAAAAGAAGGCCCCCACACACTAACTCTTGCGGAAGAGACAAGAAAAAAAGGTGGATTTGTAGCTTTTCACGCAGGAGAAAAAGATAACAGGGACGTTGATCTGGCAATTGATGCAAAACCCGACATGCTTGTTCATATGACTCATGCATCTGATATTCAGCTCAAACGCTGTGCAGAACTGGATATACCAATAGTAATCTGCCCCAGATCCAACTGGATTTTAGGCGTTGCAGATTCAGACAGGACACCCCCTGTCAAAAAAATGCTTGAATACGGTTGCAGAGTCCTTTTGGGAACAGACAATGTGATGTTTGTCCAGCCCGACATGTTCTCCGAGATGTCATTTTTTTCATATATCTACAAAATATCATCTGAAGATATTCTTAATATGGCAGTATCGGGCTCAGATCTATTCAAAAAACCTTTTTTTATAGAGAAGGGCAATCCTGCATCTTTTTTCACTGTGAATACAGGCAATTCAAATCTGCGCTTTAGCCACTCTCCTGTAAAAACAATCGTGAATAGAATGAGTTCCGGCTTAATTGAAAGAACCTATTTTAAGTGTATAAAAAATAAATAATTCTTATATCACAATT
>NZ_JBSREC010000107.1:0-5051 GCF_055145805.1 Methanomicrobium sp.
GGAGTGAGGATATAAAATACCCTACAATTCCAAGCAGGAGGCCAAAGAGAACCGAGAGATAAACTGTATAATAAAAATATCTAAAGGCCGTAATGCCCATCCGGGATGATATGAGATCAGAACGAAGACTCATATATCCGTTCGGATTTTTACTGATTCTCCAATTAACATATCTGTCGATTATCATGAGAAGACCTTTGAGAGATCGTCAATGTTTGACATAACCCTGTCAGGATTTATGGAATATGCCTGTATAAGTCGTGTAACCCGTACATAATCACGTATGTCCTGCCCCAGCATCGCCTTTAAGACTTTAAGGCGCCTTTCAACCTCAAGGCTCATCTCTTCGGCACTCCATCCGCGTATCTCCATAATACTTCTGTATATGCCGGATCTGCCTGTGTAAGACTGAACATCGGATATGGGGTCATAATCAAACACATTGTTCACCCTGAGATTGCCTGTTCCCGGATCAATCCCGGCAATCTCGACTATCTCCATCGAACGGCGGACCCTCTCCTGTCCGCGGTAAACAAGAGCCTGAACACTTACAACATCAAGTGCCTGCACCATGTTCCTGGGAACATTTAACGGTGCATTTTCAAGACGGTGGATTGCGGCATCGACATCGTTTGCGTGAAGGGTTGAGAATGTGGTGTGTCCTGTATTCATCGCCTGAAAGAGTGTCTGCGCCTCGGCACCTCTCACCTCCCCCACAAGGATGTACTCAGGCCTCTGCCTCATCGCTGCTTTTAAAAGGTCGAACATATCTATTTTGGAGCCGGTTGACTCCACAACAGATTCCCTTGTAACACTTGCAATCCAGTTGTCGTGGAAGAGTGTAATCTCCCTTGTATCCTCAATACTTACGACCTTTGCCAGAGGGGGTATGAAAAGAGATACTGCATTTAATGAGGAGGTCTTACCACTTGCTGTTCCGCCGACAAACAGCAGACTTTTGTTGTTTTCAATTGCAAGCCAGAAATATACGAGCTGCTCTGCACTGAAGGTGCCGTATTCCATAAGCTCGACCGGTGTGAAAGGATCCTCCCTGAACTTTCTTATTGTAAACGATGTACCCCTGCTTGTAACCTCTTTTCCAAGAGTTAACTGAAGACGCGAACCGTCAGGGAGGGTTGCATCCAGCATTGGCTGTGATATTGAAATATGCTTTCCTGACCTCTGTGCAAGTGTTATCGCAAGTGAATATAGGTTTTCCTCCGGAAACATGACGTTTGTTTTTACGTTGCGGTATTTTCGGTGGTAGAGAAATACAGGTATTCCTGAACCGTCACAGGATATATCCTCAAGATTGGGATCTTTCATCAGCGGATCAAGTTTTGACCACCCAAGGAAGTTTCTCATCAGATAATACTGGAGTTTGAAAAGTGTGGAGTCTTCAGGCTTTATTCTGTATTCTTTCAAGAGATCAGCCATCTTTTCAAGGATAATGGAAGATTTTTCATGCATTATCTCTTCATCAGTGAGGATCAAAACATCCCTCATATCCTCAAAAAGCCTCTCTAAAAGTTCAAGCTCAAATTCAGACAGGACCGGCTCAAAGAGCATATATTCATCCTGGCGGGTCTCATTGTGATTGACAATAAGAACTTTTGATCTGCCCTCAATGATCCAGTATTCGTCAACAGGAGAGTAGCCGTCCGGAACTTTTGGCTCAACGAGCGGGCCGTTTTCTTTGAAGCTGTATTGTCTTACCGGTTCTGTCCTCTTTTTTAGAAATTCAAAAAATGACTCTTTTTTCGGTTTTTTCCCGAATATGCCGGTTCTCTTTTTTTCTTCGCTTTTTTTCGTCTTGGCAGGGGATTCTGAAACCGCATTTGAGTTTATTTCTTCATTGAGAGGTGAAAGGCTCTCTTCAGGGATTAAATCAGTTTTATCTCCTGCAATTACAGTTAAATCAGAAACAGCACCAACATCCTCAGCTGCCTTTTTTTCTTCTGCAGCAAGAGGCTCTTTTTGCGGGAGTATGGTTTCATCTTCGAATGCAATGTTTTTTTCAGGCACTGTTGATTCAGGGACTGCAAGGGTCTCTCCGGCCATAGAATCGCCGGAGATTTCTGCTTCTTCACCGGCATAATCAGCATTATCTTTTTCCAAAGAGTCAGAAGGCAAATCAGGCTCAGGAGTTATAGGGACAGGAGATAAATTATCATCTTCTGTATCAGCTTTCAAACCAGAATCAGCACCAGTATCCTCAGGTTCAGGTTTTGTCAGAGACTCTTTATCTTCACCTTCCAATACAGCAGGGATTTCGTCAACCACAGAGTCAGAAGGCAAATCAGGCTCAGGAGTTATAGGGACAGGAGATAAATTATCATCCTCTGTATCAGCCTTTAAATCAGAAACAGCACCAGCATCCCCGGGTTCGGATTCATTTAGAAGTTCTTTATCTTCACCTTCCGATACAGATGACTCGGCATTCTGCAAATCTTCCCCTTTATTATCCGGAATTGTTTTGCCCCTCATTCTGTCCAGGATTGCAGATAGTTTCTCATCAGACCTGGCGGCTCCTGAAAATGAAGAAAAAGCATCATCTTTTTTATCCACATGCAGACCGGAAGAATCATTATTTGAATTGATTTGGCTTATGTCTCCGGAATCCAGATCTTCTGATGCCTTGTCTTCCGGCATCTCTTCTTTAACTGCACCATCAGGAATCAATGACTCCCCGGAAGCATTTTTATCAGATAAATCAGCAGAAACATCTTTATTTTTGAAAGATTCGGAGAGAGACTCCTTTTCAGAGGATTCTTTTAATAAATCAGAGAGACTCTCTTTTTCGTCGGCTGTTTCTTCCCCGGAGGAGACAACAGGTAAATTTTCATCCTTTTCATCAGGCAGATCTTCGCCTTTTTCTCCGGTATTTTTTGCAGATTTTGATTGAGATACCTTATTTGTGATATCATCCTCTTCCTCCAAGACAACAGATGAATCTTCTTTATTATAATCCGCAGGGGGCTCATCAACATTTTCTTCTGCAGTACCAGTGCCGTATTTATCAGGAGATTTTACAGGTAACTCAGGCTCGGCGGCTTTTATTAATGAAGATGAAGCCTCATCTTTTGTCTCCTCATCCAAACCGGAAAAATCATATTTTCCGTTAATTCCTGAAGTGTCTCCGGTCCCATTATATGTTGGAATTTTCCTTTTTTCAGCCGGTAGATTCAGAAGTTCATCAAGACCAATATCGTCAGGGGTTTTTTTACCCTTTGATTTTTCTTTTTTGCTAAAAAAAGCCATATAAATACACCACCGGAACATTCCCCCCGCCTTTTTTAGGGAATTATTGATAAAAAGGCGGCTTTAATAGTATAAATAAATCACCTGCATATTATCTTTTGCAAAGAATGTTTCTGAAAACGGATTTTTCAGACACTATCTGATGAAAAAAAGTTATGAAGATGAAGTCTTCTCATGTTTTGATGAGAAATCACTGTCTGACTTTGATAGGAAATTAAAAATGATTTTCGTTTAAACCAGTATTAGATCTATAATTATTAGATTTTTTACCGCAATCTTTACAAGCAAGAAATCCAAATCATCAATTATCTATGCAGGGCGATATAAAAAAAAGGATGCCGACCGGAATCACATCTCTTGATCCCATACTGGACGGAGGTATTCCTCCCGGTTCTATGATACTTCTTGCAGGCGAACCCGGTGCAGGAAACAGGGAATTTGTCTATTCATCAATCATATTCCTCTCTAAACTAAAGGAAAAAGGGGAGGAAAAACCCGGCACCATACTTCCGGAAGAGATAGCATATACCACATTCACACGTATTTCATCCTCCATAACAGAGGAGATGGAACTTTCCTTTAAAAGTGATGTGGTATCCGGAATAAACGACAGATTAAACTTCATCGATTTATCGGATATCTACTTTGAATTGAGTGTTGTTCCGACAGGATGGTACAGCAACACCTCTGTTATTGAACGTTTCCAGAAAAAAAGCGAAACAGGCGGCATTGTCTCAAAACTTGCCGAAAAACTTGACGAGATACCAAAAAACAGTCTCATTGTAATTGATTCGATAACCGACATTGCGACTGAAAACACAGGCCCTTTAGAATGGAAAGAGATGATAGGCTTTTTAAGGGGACTCCAGAGGGTTTCAAAGACATGGGGATCAACCATATATATACTTCTTTCAGACGGAATCCTCTCAGACTCACGCCTTGTGGAGATTGCAGACTGCTGCGATGCAATGGTTACATTCCACTGGGAAGAGAGTTCGGCAAGAAAAAGACAGAGAGTGATGTATTTTGAAAAATTCAGAGGTGTTATGCCCCACCTTGAAGAGAACGATCTTGTGAAGTTCGCTGCAAGAATCACCCCCGAATCAGGATTTGAAGTGAGCAACATCAGGGTTGTAATATGATAAAAGAGAGAGTGCTAATCGGAATCACCGGCCTTGACGAGATGATGGGAGGAGGGCTTATCAAAAACAGCACATGTGCAATAATAGGGACATATGGTACCGGAAAGACCACATTTGCAATACAATTTCTATTCAACGGCCTTGAAAATGGAGAAAAGTGTATATACATAAGCCTTGAGGAGAGTGAGGAAAACATATATGAAAAGATATCTGATCGGGGGTGGGATGTCGATACCTACAAAAACAAGTCGCTTTTTGTAATAAAGCTCGATCCTACCGACTTCAATCTTTCGATAAACAGCATCAAAAAAGATCTCCCAAACCTCATTAAAAGTGTTGATGCATCCAGGGTTGTCATCGACCCGATATCTCTTTTCGAGGGTCTTTTTGACGATAATTCCACAAGAAGACGCGAAATGTTCCGTTTCACTGAGATGATATCACAACTTAACTGTACAACAGTTGTTACAAGTGAAACTGAACAGAATACTGATTATTCAAGCCGATACGGACTTGTGGAATATCTCGCTGACACTGTGATAGTCTTAAGGTATATACGGCCTTCTGATCTCTCTGAAGTCCACACGGCAATTGAGGTTGTTAAGATGAGACGTTCTAACCACTCAAGAGAGATTAAGCCATACGAAA
>NZ_JBSREC010000108.1:0-26163 GCF_055145805.1 Methanomicrobium sp.
TATAATCCCGAATTTTTCCTGAATTTCAAGAATTTTATATGCCGCACGTGAACGATAGCCTTCTCTTTTGGACTTAATATAATATTTATCGGTGCCCCACTGTGAACCCATTTTACTCCTTATAATCTGTATTTATATTCTTACTTTTTTCCTTCTTTAGTAGCCGGACAATCTGTTTTTCTGTCAGATAATGATGAAAACTTTGACTAAAATATTTTCCTGCTAAAATATCTGTTTTGTAACCATATAACTGATGAGATCAAAACACCAGTTATTAGTAAAAATTATGCTTATATAGTTTATAATAGAGTTATAGATAAGCAAATATGATCAATTATCAGTTTAAAAAAAATAATCTGATAGTAAAATCATAAAAAATTTCAGGAAATGAATTACATACTAATGCTTACAGATTAATATGTAAAGTATAAACGGGGTAAATAAATGTTAAAGGCAACTATTGATACAGAAATTTTTAAGGAAACAATCGATGTTATCGCGGCAATAGTAACTGAATGCCGCCTGAATATAAGCGAAGAAGGATTCAAAACCCGGGCAGTTGACACAGCAAACGTTGCAATGATATCGTTTGAATTGTCTTCAGAGGGATTTGCGTCATATACCGCAACAGAAAAAGACATTGGAATTGACATCAACAAAATGAAAAATATTGTTGGTATGATGGGCAAAGATGATGCATTGTCTCTTGAACTCCCCGAAGATGCATACAAACTTGAGATGGCATTTGGCGGATACAAATACTCCATAGCTCTTCTTGACGTAAACACTGTACGAAAAGATCCAAATATGCCCACAATACAGCTGCCGGGAAAGGTGGTTATCTCTGGCGCACAATTAAACAGCGCAATAAAGGCAGCAGCACTTGTATCTGATAAAATTGCTTTCGGTATTAATCCTGAAAACAAAACTTTCTATATGGAAGCCGACGGTGACACAGACCACATCAATCTTGAAATTAAAGAAAGTGACCTGATATCCTTTACATCAACAGAAGCACGTTCACTCTTCTCTCTCGATTATCTCAAAGACATGGGACGTGTTATGAGCAAATCAGACGAAGTTGAGATCCAGATTGGAATAGATCACCCTGTTAAATTTGCATTCAACATCGCCGACGGCAAAGGTAAAGTGGAATACCTGCTTGCACCACGCATTGAAGCAGACTAATATGCCAGTAGATCTTGAAAATACAGACCTCGCAAAATATCCTTTTTTAAAAGAGGCACATAGTTTCGTCAGTGAGCAGGCATATTCAATTGAAAACTTTTTAAAAAGCAGATACGGAGAAAGCATTTCTGCTAAGGCTGTATCCCGCATCAATGCCGCATTAAATAATAACTATGACTTTAAGGAAATCCCTCTTGACAAGCCGAACGATGAGATTCTTTCATACGCAATATCCCGTCTGATAGTCTCCTGCATGAAAGAGAGACAGATGAATGACAAATTATGCAGATATGAATCCGAAAGAGCTGCTTTTTTTCTTCAGACAGAGAACTCCGTCAAAAAGGATTATGTCGCAAAAAGCATGGGCATAAATCTGGAAAACAAAAATATAAAAGTCCCCGATTATGTTGAACTTGTTCCAAACCTCAGGGATGCAAGGTGGCAGCTTGTCAACCGTGATGTAAATGAGGGATATGTTTCAATAAAAAAAGAAGAATCTGAGGAACTTTTAAAGGAAAGAATAAGATCTCTTCTTCACCAGCAGCTCCCCCTACCTGTAGGGGAAAATATATGCAGCCTTCTTGAATCAATGGTAAGTGAAATATCATCGGCATATCAGGAAAAATTAATGGAGCAGTTTGGGGAAGTGGATGAAAGTTCATTTCCGCCATGCATGAAAGCCATAATAGGCGCAGTCTCTGCAGGGACTAACATACCACATACAGCAAGATTCTCACTCACAGCATTTATGCACACAATAGGGATGGATACAACAGGCATAGTTGAGGTCTATACACGTGCACCTGATTTTGATGTTGACAAAACTATGTACCAGGTAGAACATATATCCGGACGCGGAGGAACAGAATACACACCACCGGGCTGTGGCACTTTAAAGACCTATGGCCTCTGTGTAAATCCTGATTCATTATGTAAAAGCAAAAACATCGCCCACCCCCTCAGTTACTACAAAGTGAAAAAGAAAACTGCTGATTCTTTCAAAAAGAAAGGTGAATCAAAAGATAAAAATGCTGGGAATTCTTCAAAAAAGAAAAATGAAGATAAAAGCTCAAAAAAAAACCATCCGGATAATTAAGATCTCAAATTATTATTGGGTTTAACTTAAAGCAGATTTCAACCGAGATAAAGACAATTTTTTTAATAAAAATAATTTTTAAATTTGATTTTTACTGATATAATAACCGCCGCCGCTCATAATAATTATAAACAGGACTATTGCAGCAAGTGTCGCAAAACCTGCAGGCAAAAATACCGGTAAAATTGAAAGCGCCAAAATAAGTATGATAATACTACTGGTTGCAGTTGCACTGTCCAGAACCACTGAATTCATAAAATTATTTTAATTCTAATAATGTATAGCACTATCCATCAGAATCCGTCTAAAAGCAGTCCTTATTTTATCTCTGAATAAAAAAAAGGATGAATAAAACAGAACTTAAAGGGAACACCAGATTATCATGAATACTGAAGAAAAAAAGGAAGTTATCAGAAAGCTTGCCACTGCCACAGAAAAAATAGAGGCGCTGATGCCTGAATCATTCATTCCTGATGAAGGTATGAATATTGTTTATGCAATTCCTGATGCGCGTATTCCTTCGGAAGTTGCAGGAATAGAAAGCAGGATTTTTAAAAGGGAACCAGATGGTTCTCGCGCAGGACTGATTAAATTTGGAGCAGATGATCAGATTGGAAAGATTACACTGACAGCAATGAAATTTGACTCTGACATCAGAAGTGCGGCAAACATCAGGTTTTCGGAAGAAATAATTGCAAAATCAATCGAACTGCTTTTGGAAGTCAGAAGTTTTGACAGGGATAAAGAACCTCAGGGAGTAAATACAATAGACTGGGGTGTTGCTTTCTGCTGTGAAGAAGATAATGTTCCCGACATTATTTATGACCGCGGAGCCGCCGGAAAAGAAGCGATGATAAGAATTCTGGGAGAAGATCCCATGTCTGTCGTCAATAATATTATTATGCTCTCCGAACGCATAATAAAAGAAACTAATGGGTAGTAAAAATGGCAATTAAACCAACATACATTAAGGCACTCAGCCAGGAACTGCTCTCCAAACACGGAGAGAAATTTACAAAGGATTTCGATGAGAACAAGCTTGCCGTAGACGAAGTAGCAGTTATCGGTTCAAAATGTGTTCGCAACAGAGTTGCAGGCGCTATTACAAGAAAGGTAAATAGAAGAAAAGCTATATAATCTCCTTATGTTTGAGGGAGTTTATTCAGCATTAATCACCCCATTTAAGGAAAAACAGCAAAGGAATCTTGACCTTGATGGTCTTAAATCCAATATCGATTTTCTTATTTCGCAGGGAATCCATGGAATTGTACCATGTGGTTCCACTGGTGAGTCAGCAACCCTCTCTTTTGAAGAGCACGAAAAAGTCATCAGAACCGCAGTAGAAGTGGCTGATGGTCGTGTTCCTGTACTTGCCGGTACTGGTTCGAACAATACAGCAGAAGCTGTAAGATTTACGAAAGCTGCAAAAGATCTTGGTGCTGACGGTGTTTT
This sequence comes from Methanomicrobium sp., assembly GCF_055145805.1. NCBI lineage: Archaea > Methanobacteriati > Methanobacteriota > Methanomicrobia > Methanomicrobiales > Methanomicrobiaceae > Methanomicrobium > Methanomicrobium sp. The sequence continues at coordinate 3,737 of NZ_JBSREC010000108.1, forward strand.
GGTTTTAAGTCCTTATTACAACAAGCCCAACCGCTCAGGGCTCATTAAGCATTATCACAAACTTGCAGACCTCGACATTCCGGTTGTTGTATACAATGTACCTGGAAGAACTGCACAGAATCTTCTGCCTGATTTAATAACAGAATTAGCAGAGCATCCAAACATTGTGGGAGTGAAAGAGGCAAGCGGAGACATTGTACAGATTTCAGCCATAATTGAGGAAACAAGAGATCTGGATTTCACCCTGATCTCCGGTGATGATGCAATGACACTTCCCATTCTTGCACTGGGAGGAGGGGGAGTAATCAGCGTCACTGCAAATATTGAACCGGAAAAAATGGTCCGGATTTATGAAACATTCAAATCCGGAGATCTTGAGGCTGCAAAGCAGATGCATTATTCATTGTCACCCCTATTCCGCGCAATGTTTATCGAAACAAACCCGATCCCTGTAAAAACAGCTGTGGGTATGAGGGGAATGGCCGCAGGACCCCTCAGGCTTCCTCTGGATGAACTCAGCAGGGATAATGTGACAATACTAAAGGAGACTTTGAATCAGTATGATTAAGATAGGTATATGCGGCGCACTTGGAAGAATGGGCACAAAGATTGGCAGTATGGTAACAGATTCTCCCGATCTTGAGCTTATAGGCGGGGTTGATATAAAATCAGGCTCTTTTTTTGGTGTTGACGTTTACGAATCCACAAGAATTGATGAATTCTTAAAAGAAAAAAAACCGGACGTAATAATCGATTTTACAATTGCCCATGCAGCAGTTGAAAATATAAAAGCCGCATCACAAAACGGTGTTGCAGTTATTGTCGGGACCACGGGATTTTCCGATGAGCAGAAAGAGGTAATCAGAACTGCAGTTGAAGGAAAAATCCCCGCCGTAATATCAAGCAACTTCAGTCTCGGTGTGAATATATTCTGGCGTCTGGTAAGAGAGGCTGCAAAACAGCTCAAAGACTACGACATAGAAGTTATTGAGGCACACCATCACTTCAAAAAGGACGCACCGAGCGGGACTGCCAAAACAATTCTTGAAATAATCAAGGAAGAGGCAGGAGGCCGTAAGGAGATGTACGGCCGCGAAGGTATGGTTGGTGAGCGTGGCAATGAAATTGGAGTTCATGTTATACGCGGCGGCGATATTGTAGGAGATCATACAGTAATGTTTGCCGGCAACGACGAGGTAATTGAGCTGAGTCACCGCGCATACGATCGTCTGGTCTTTGCCCACGGAGTTATCCGTTCCGCATCATGGATCCACAACAAAAAACCAGGCATATATTCCATGGACGATGTTCTTGGTTTTAATAAATAATTTTTTATTTTCAGACAAATACTCTGTAAAAAACGAAATCTATTTTAGTATTACTGCTGACCTAAATCCGATAATTTATGGTAGCAATAGTTAATGCAGATTCATGCACAGGATGTGAAACCTGTGTGGATGTATGCCCATCAGAGGCAATTTCAATGAAAGACGGCATAGCCGTTGTTGATGCGGATACATGTATAGACTGTGAGGCCTGTGTAGACGAATGTCCTGCTGAAGCCATCCACATGGAATAAATCAGGTATAAATATACAAATATTTTATACCTATATCAACGTATTCTCTTCTAATCCATGATCAATGTAGGAGTTTTGGGTGCAACCGGTGCTGTGGGGCAAAGGTTTGTACAGCTGCTTGCCAGTCATCCCTGGTTTAATCTCCAGACACTGACGGCATCAGAACGCAGCGCAGGGAAAAGTTACCGGGATGCGGTTAACTGGCGTCTTGATGAGCCGTTTCCTGAATCTATCGCAGATATTACTGTCAGCAATACAGATGTTGCCAGCGTAAAGAACCTGGATCTCGTATTCTCTGCGCTTCCCGCAGATCTAGCAACAAATCTTGAGACAGAGATATCAAAAGCAGGAGTTGCTGTATGCAGCAATGCGTCCTCACACAGGATGGGAAGGAATATCCCGCTTGTTGTTCCGGAAGTAAACCCTGACCATCTGGGTCTTATAGACATTCAGCGTGACTCAGGAAATGACGGGTTTATTGTGACAAATCCTAACTGTTCCACAATAGTTATGGTTGCTGCATTAAACCCAATCCGCCACCGCGGTTTTACAGACATTCGTGTTTCTACAATGCAGGCAATATCAGGTGCAGGATTTGAAGGTGTCGCAGCTATGTCTATCTATGATAATGTCGTTCCTTACATTGAATCGGAAGAGAAGAAAATGGAGAATGAAACACTGAAAATCATGGGAACCTTTGATGGTGCCGAGATAATCAGTGCTCCGTTTTCCGTCAGTGCAAGCTGTCACCGTGTTCCCGTCATAGACGGACATACAATGGCAATCTGGGCAGATGCCAACGCTTCTGTAGAAGAATTAAAAAATGACTACAGGAACTACAAAGCACCTTTTACGGGCCTTCCAACACAGCCTGTAAAATCAGTGGAGTTATTTGAACAAAATGACAGGCCACAGCCAAGACTGGACAGAAACCGTGGAAGGGGAATGACAGTTTCTGTCGGAAGAATCCGTGAAGGTGTACGCTTCATTGCTATGGGACACAACACCATACGCGGTGCAGCAGGTGCTTCTGTCCTTAATGCAGAACTTATTACAAGTAAAAAGTATCTTTAAGAGGAGGGGAAACAAATTGTCAGACAATACAGTATTCGTAGGGAATAAACCTGTAATGAACTACGTTCTCGCAGTAGTTACACAATTTAATCAGGGAGCTGATGAAGTCTCGGTAAAAGCACGCGGAAAGGCAATTTCACGTGCAGTAGACACAACAGAGATTGCTCTGAACAGATTTTTAGAGGATGTAAAAAAAGGGGGAATTGTGACATCCACTGAAATGGTTGATACTGAAAGCGGTAAAACAAACGTTTCCAGTATTGAAATCATACTCACCAAGATCTAAAAAAGATCTTTTTTAATGCTCAATTATTAAGAATGCCTATTTTTAAAAAAAAAAAGAACACAGCCCGATGTGTCCTACCATAAAGGATATATCGGCTACAGGCATAATATTTATAGTCATGAAAATAGTGCCCGTAATTGTAGTGCTTCTTATCTTTTTTTTATGTGTTGTACCTGCAGTTTCAGCAGAAACAGACGGGCAGTATAGTTACATCAATATAAAATCAGTGAATCTTGAACTATCAAAAAATAAAGCAGTCTATGATCTAAATTATACAATTGACGATGGTGTCCAGTTTCTCGTCCTGTTCCTTGGAAAATCAGATCTTAAGACAAAATTATGCAAAGCAATGGATATTGACAACTGCAGATTTGAGATTGTGAATATGAACCACGCAATTATGATTATTGAAAGCCCCTCAATTGACAATGGTGACGGTTCCCTATGGTTCCCAAGAAAAAATCTGCCAACAAATATTCCGGAGATCTCAATAAAAACTCCCAGAACAATAAAAAACTACAGTAATGTAAAAGAAATACCAGGTATGGGTTACTTTTCAGAACCTTTAAACATATAATAAACCAGTTTTTTTAAAAACAAAGCAACTAAAAAATAAACTTTTTTCACAGTATTTCAGCCATACTTAAAAAAGATTGACATTCTGTTGTCATTATTATTTAATTAAAAATAAGTATCTTTTTATCAGAGCCGGATTAAACAGATTTATCTATCTTTTTTTCTACAAAAATAATATTTAATCGTGACAAATTAAAAAATACTTACAAAAAACCAATAAAAAAATTAATTATTTTAATGCACTAAATGCACATTTATTGCATACTTCTAATTTATAATTTCAATGATATTTGTTTCGTTTTTTAACTCCGAATCAATCTTATTCTGAGTCCATTTTGTGATATATTTTTGAAGATACATGCCAATAGCTGCAAATACAAGACCAGTAGAAGTCGTGTATACAATAGCCCTTATCCCTTCTATTCCAAGAAATGGAAACTCCAGATTGCTACTAAATGAAAGAATGTATATGCTCGCACCATAGGCGATAATTCCAACAGAACCTGCAAAGAAAGGAATCGCAATATATCTTCCAAGAGCTGTTATATCATTTAGATATATGTCAATTATCTTCCCAATTGAGGCTATCAGGACAGCAGCTGTGAAATATCCTATTGATCCGTAGATAAATGAAAGCAAATAAAATATAATTCCCTGATCTACTGTATACCATTCCAAAAGGCTTGTTAATCCTATAATTATTCCAATAATACCTATTAGTATTGCAGAAATATATGCAACAAAAGTAAATCTCCCCCCAATAAATGAGGAATGGAGGGCATTAAATGCGTAGCTGAAATATTCATCTATTCCAAAACCTTTAAAGAGCAAAAATATTCCAATAACTCCCACCACTATTACGACTGCAATCTCCGGACTTCCAAAAAGATTTGCAATTGCATACAAAAGCATCGCAAGGCCTATAGGAACAAGAAATGTTTTTGCTATCTGCGGATCGTCCAGAAGTTTTTTGATTATATAATATGTACCCTCAAGATTGGGCATCTGTTTTACAATGACACGCTGAATGCTTTTTACATCAACTATTGACTGAATTATCGGGAGAACAAATTCATCCTCTGCACCATCTGTCACAAGAATACATTCATTTATCTCATTGTCCCAGACTATCTTTCCCAATTCATGAGAGATTCTCCTGTCCCCCTCAATTTCATTAGTATGACTCCCCCCGATCACTGCAACATATACTTCCTCACCTTTTGCATTTAACTCATCAAATGTCTTTAAACCCTGAAATATAGCATTAACATCCGAATCCTCGGGATCAGCAAGAGCCAGTCTGTTTGCAGCATCAAGACAATTCTCTCTTCCAAAAACCGGTTCTTCGATATTTGCCTTAAAACCGATATCGTCGTCACGATCGACACATAATATAAGTGTCCTCACGTCTGGCATCTAAATAAAATTCATTCTGTATGTATAAAAAATTGCCTAAAAATAAAATATAAAAGATTTATATAAGTTTTGAACGCTGAAGGAGAAGAATATCATCAGTTGTAAGCTTTTCTCCGGCTCTGAACTGCTGGAATACCTGCTCTGCTTCTTTGCGTACTGCTTTCTGTTCTTTTGTAACCTTGGTTTTCTTGGTTTTCTTACGAAGTCCGCCAATTACCTTATCATAATCACGGATCTCTTTCTGACATCCGATGAAACTATTGTGCTCAGCATCTGCTGCTTCCTGAGCCTCAACAAATTTCTTATGAGCTTCATCTGCTGCTTCACGTGATTTGTCTGCTTTGCGATAGCACTCAACCATAAGATCATGATATTTCTGTGCAAGTTCTGCAGCCTCAGTTACCTGGGCATGAAAATCAGATGCATTTTTGCGAAGATCACGTGCTTCCTGGAGTTTTATATGAATCTCTTTATTCTGCTCCAGTTCTTCTTCCTGTTCCTTGATAGAATGTCTGAACTGTTTTATCTTGTCAATTAACTCGCGCTCTTTATCAGCATTCATTACCCTTGTCTGCTGTTCCATCTCAAGATGTTCAATCTGCTTATGGAGTTCCTTTACTCCACGATTGTTGCTAATTGCGCCATGTTCTTTCTTAAAAGCATCAATTTCTTCAAAAAGAGCATTTGCCTTATCGTTGAAAACATTTCTTTCAGCTTTTAACCGGTGAACATCATTATTTGACTTATCACGAAGATCCTTATCTTTCTGTGCTTCATCAACGAACTCACGTGTCTGGGCATTAAGCTGATTACGCTCACGTGCCTGTGCACTTGCAAGGGCATTCAGTTCATTTCTTTTGTCTTTATGTTCCTCCGACTGCTGGAGAACAACTTTTCTTTTTTCTATCAATTCGCTCAACATGCTCAACACATACCTGTAGTAATAAACACGGCAGTCATGAAATAACAGAATATTACAAACAACTGTTATGGATAATTAAGGGTAATAAAATTACGAAACAAAAGATCTCATTTCCGGGTATCGATTTAATTCCAATAACCGTATTCTTCTGGCTGTTCGTCTTTTGTTCGACTACCTATTCCATAACGGAACCCTAAATATGATTTTAATGTTCCGTTTAAGTTATTTGTGCATTCATTCATGGACTGCACAATGATTTCTATAAAATTGAGCACTTATATTAAATAAGAGTTTCGAACGAGTCCTGTCCGTAAAATTAGAACACATTTTGGACTGAATCTAAAATTCTGACGGTCCTTTTTAAAGAAATAACTACCCAGATAATAATTACCAAAAAAAATATTTTCCGGAGTTATGGAATTTTAATGGCAATTATATGGCAATTTTAACGGATAAAGTCAATCAGACCACCACTGGTCTGTTCTGTTGCTGCCCTTCTTCCGGATGTATTCATAACATGTGAACCTGAATTTCTTCTCTCAAAAGGACCCTGTGCAATTTCAGACCGTGACATAACAGGATTACTCTGCCCCATTATCTGAGCACTTTTAACACCAGTCATAATTGCCATAACCCTTACTTTTCCTTCAAATTCACTATTGATACGTGCGCCCCAGATTACATCAGCATGAGGATCAAGCTCATAGGTCAGTGAACTTGCAATTTCTTCTGCATCTGAGAGAGTAAGATCACTTCCACCTGTAATGTGAATCAGACTACCTGTTGCACCACGGTAATCTATATCCAGAAGCGGGTGATTAAGACATTCATGAACAACATTTTCAGATTTGTTCTGCTGTTTGCTCTCACCAACAAGCATCACTGCAACGCCGCCTTTGCTCATTATTGCACGAACATCAGCATAATCAATGTTTATGAGTGATGGTTCTGTGATAGTTTCAGATATACCTTTTACAGTCTCTGCAATAAGCTGATCCATAACTGAAAATGCCTGTCCTAATGGAAGATTTGGCACAAAAGTCATCAGGCGGTTGTTGTCAAGAACAATTACTGAATCTGCTGCATTTGAAAGTGCTTCAAGACCTTCTTCTGCGCGTATCAGACGTGCTTTCTCTACCTGGAAGGGGTAACTTACCATTCCGACAACAATTGCACCCTGCTCCTTTGCAATCTGTGCAACAACAGGTGCAACACCAGTACCAGTTCCTCCCCCCATACCTGCTGTAATAAAGACCAGGTCGGCATCCTGCAGAAGACCTTCAAGTGTGGTCCTTGCCATCTCTGCCGCACGCTTACCAACATCAGGAAAACCGCCTGCGCCAAGACCCTTTGTCAGGGATTTCCCTACAAGAACTCTCTTGTCAGCCTGAATCATTTCAAGATGCTGCTTATCTGTGTTAACAGCTATTGTTTCGGCCCCTTTGACCTTCATATGATATAAGCGGTTGATTGTGTTGTTTCCTGCTCCCCCGCATCCGACAATAACAATTCTTGGCTGACCGAGGAAATCGTCGTCACCGATTACACCTGACTTTTTCATCCCCTGTTCATATTCTGCGTGCTTTAATGCCTCGTTAATTATAGTTTGCATCCAATAAACCTCCTTAAGACCTTTTTAATTTGAATTAGACATCCGGATTTTCTGAGATGTATTTTCTTAAACTCCCTTTTAAGACCCTGTTCTTACATCTCAAATGAAATCTGTTCACTGTCCCTAATTACCCGGTTTGCGTGTTTTACGACGAGTTCTCTAACACCGTATCTTATAGCTTCAGATACGTTAGGAAATTCTCCTGCTTCCACCAGCTTTTCAAGCATTGCAACCTGCTGCGGAGGCAATCTGATTGTAACCCGCTCCATCATAAATACCACATGTCTGCCATATAACTGACATATGTCAGTTAATTGTCTGACAAAGAGTTACTTCTTGTCAGACGTATGCTTTCAGACAACCAAAGATAACATCTTAAACTATATAAATATTTGTTTTGCATTCCAGACTCACGCTACAAAATTGTTTTATTCGACTAAATTCAATTAAATTTGAAAAGGAGAGAGCATCTTTTGGAATCAGGTTTCCCTAAAAAAGTAACTCACGGAGGAGCAGCCCAGCTGGGTAATGGCAATGATCGCACACATATAATCGACTTCAGTGCAAATTTGAACCCATTTCCTCCGGATTTAGGCTGGAAAGCGGACCAGAGTATGATCTCTTCATACCCGGACGATTCATACCATAAACTAAAGAATGCGGTTGCGCGTAAATTTGGCTGTAAAGAGGACGAAATTTGCATAGGAAATGGTTCAATAGAGATTATAAGGTCTTTTTTTCATGTCGCAATCAATAGAGGGGATCTTGTCAGAACCGACAGGCACACATTTGGAGAATATGACCTTTCCATAAAACTTGCAGGAGGCATGTGCACTTACATTGATAAAAAAAATGTGAAGGTGCGTGTAATATGCAACCCAAATAATCCGACCGGCAGATTAATCCCACAGAAAGAACTTTCCGATATCGCAATTGAGGAGAAAAAATCAGGAGTCAGGCTTTTTATTGATGAGGCTTTCAATGAACTTTCAGACAGTGATGAAACACTTATAGGAAAAGGTCATCCAAATGTTTTTGTCAGCAGATCACTCACCAAATCATTCTCAGTTCCCGGCCTTCGAATTGGATTTGGTTTTGGAGAACCTGAACTGATTGAAAAAATGGAAGTTATAAGACTGCCATGGACACTCAATGGATTTGCAGAAAATTTTGCACTTTTGGCAATAGAACATTACGATGAACTTGAAAAATCACGCAAACTTATAAAAGCAGAAAGAGAATGGCTCTGCAATAAATTTGAAGAGATAGGAATCAATTATATCCCCTCCAGGGTAAATTTCATTCTTTTAAATATCAAACGGGATTCAGGCCGGTTTACTAAAACTATGCTAAATGAAGGAATCTTTGTAAGAGACTGTTCGTCATTTGGCCTGCCGGAATCAATAAGGGTTGCAGTAAGGACCAGAAAAGAAAATGAATTGCTCGTGGAGGCTTTAAAGAAGTGCTTTCACTGATTATGGCCGGCGGTCTTGGGACAAGGATGAACCTCGGCGAGAAGCCTCTTGTAACCCTGGCAGAAAGGCCCCTGCTTTCTTATGTAATATCTGCATTTGAAGATGCAGGATACAACGTCCTGGTTGTTGTTACTCCAAAAGTCCCTATGACAAAAAACTGGTGCAAAGTTAACGGAATAGACATATACCAGTCAGAAGGATGCGGTTATGTAGAGGATATAAAAGAATGTGTAACCGATATCGGAGAAGACCAGCCTTTTTTTACATGCGTATCAGATCTCCCAGGAATAAACCAGAATATTATTGAAGAAACAGTTGATCTGTACAATAAATCCGGAATGGAAGCATGCTCCGTATGGGTACCTCAAATCCTTTTCAGTAACAACAACTGCAAATGCAATTATTCAGAAGAGATAGAAAACATTATTTCCTGCCCTGTCGGCCTGAATATATTAAACGGCGCAAACATATGCAATGAACAGGAAGAGCTGAAAATTCTTTTAAATGAACCCCGACTGACATTCAATGTAAATACCAGAGAAGAACTCAAAAATGCAGAAGAATATTTCAAATGAGACTTATATCAAAATCAAAAGGTTTTCCTGATTATTTTAGCATTCGTAATTTTTTCCAAAGTTAAAAAATATTTATGAAAAATTTCATACAATAAACTCCATTAATAAAAATAGGCTTTTTCTCATGCAATTATATTATATACACCCTCATAAAAGAAATCCACAGATTACCAGCTGTTTTTCAAAAGACTACAAACATCAAAGTATTTTTTGATATTTCACCTAATACGGAGCAAAAAAATAATACTTTAAGAAACATATAATAGGATTATGGAAACGTCCCGTGAGATCGAACTTGAAGGTCATATTATAGATTCAGGAATAATGACCCGTGTTTTTGACAAAGTTCTGGATATGGGCGGCAATTTTGAAATTACCACCTTCGATATAGGAAAGAAAAAACAGGATATCAGCTATGCAAGGCTCATTATAAGCGCATCAGATGAGGAAGAGCTTGAAAATATTCTCAGCGAGCTACACCGCCTCGGTGCAAGAATGCCTGAAGTAGAAAACGTGAAACTTGAAGGAGCTGAAGGAGACAGAATTCTTCCAAAAGGTTTTTACTCAACAACAAATCACCCGACATTTATTAAATATGAAGATAAGTGGATTCCTGTCGAAGATATTGAGATGGACTGCCATATTGTCATAGAAAAAGAATCTTCAAATGCCATCTGTACACCTCTTGCAAAAATTAAAAAGGGAGATATGATCGTAATAGGCGAAAGAGGCGTCAGAATCGTTCCGCCAGAGAGATCCAGAAAAGTCAATCAGTTTGAGTTCATGCAGAACACTGTCTCTTCAGAAAGGCCAAGCGAGACTATTATAAAAAAAATCGCCCGTGAAATGAATGAGATCAAAGATAACGGCGGAAAAATAGGAATTGTTGGCGGTCCTGCAATAATTCATACAAGGGCTGCCCCCGCACTTGCAGAAATAATACACGAAGGATTTATTGACGTTTTATTCGCCGGAAATGCCCTTGCTACACACGATATTGAATATAACCTGTTTGGCACTTCCCTTGGAATGAATCTCGATACAGGTACTCTTGCAGTCGGCGGTCATAAGAATCATATAACTGCCATAAGTGAAGTTATAAGGGCAGGTTCAATTAAAAAAGCGGTTGAAAAGGGAATCATAAAGAGCGGGATAATGTATGAATGTGTAAAAAACAATGTTCCCTTTATTCTTGCAGGTTCTATTAGGGATGACGGCCCGTTACCTGATGTAATAACAGATGTTATGGTTGCACAGGAAGAAATGAGAAAAAATCTGCGTGGCCTTGACATGGTAATTATGATAGGGACACTTCTTCACTCAGTTGCAGTAGGTAACTGCCTGCCTTCATACGTAAAGACAATCTGCGTTGACATAAACCCTGCATCAGTGACAAAGTTAAATGACAGGGGCTCATCACAGGCAATAGGTGTGGTAAGTGACGCAGGGGCATTCCTCCCTCTCCTTGCGAAATACCTGAAAACGGAAAAATGATTTTTTAATTTTTTTTAATTTTTTTTAATTTTTTTTAATTTTTTTATTCAGTTAAAGGCATGCAAAACGGCTTTTCTTCCTTTAATACATAATGCCATTCCGATTTGCAGTCACACCCTTCATCAAAATAAACCTTCAGAAGATCCTTGTCATTTGTAAGTGAATAATCCCTTATCGCATCGACAATATCCCTGTCACATTTCCCGCAGTTATGAGGACCTCTTCTTTTACCCCCCCCGACAGGATCACACATAACATGCAGATCTGATTCAATGAGAACCTTTAGAACACTCCATAGATATGGCGGCCTGTATGATTTCTGCTTCCACATTCTTTCAACTTCAGTTCTGTTCTGAACAGTGCACAGATTCATGGATATCATATCAGAATACGGAGCAGACTCCGAAAGGGACTTCTGCATATCCAAAAGAGCCTCGGATTCAGTAAGAAACGGCGGCTTCATCATAAGATATGTCTTTATTCCGGCACCTGCATCTCTTCCCTGCTTTACGGCACTTTTAAAATCCTCAAATGTATGTCCCTTATCAATACATTTTTCGCGGATGTAATCATTTGTTGTTTCAAGACCCATTGCAACATAAAGTGGTTTATCCCAGGTATTGTCATCAACAACAGGAATGAAATCCGAAATAATATCTTTTTTGACGTACTCGGTTCTGGATTCGACAATTACAATTTTGCCCTTAAAAGCCTCACCTATAGCATCTCTTGCGTCCAAAGGCACTTCTGTTGAATCAAAAAAGCTTCCCGAAGTAAATATTTTAACCATTCTGTAACTATCTGGTCTGAATTCTTCAAGAACCCATGATAACTGTTGTTTTATCTTCAAAGAAAGATCCTCTGCAGCCATTTTATGGTATCTTTCGCTTTTGTACCCGCACATCTTACAGCGGTTCCATGAACAGCCGCCGGATTTGAATATGACTGTCATACAGTCAACAATCTCCCCTGCATACATCTCTTTGCTTTTCCAGCATGCAAGAGGTTTTTCAGTTCGTTTAGATATCATTAATGCTATAGTAGTTGATCGTGTAAATATGAAAAAGATCGCATACATCCTAATTTTACTGATGACAATGGTGTGCGGGGCAGATGCTTATATTATTAATTTTGATGTCCCCTCCCAGGTTAATCTTGGCGACACCATAGTAATTCAGGGAACAAGCACGATTAATCCCGGATTAACAATGACAATTATCCTGTACAGTCAAAAGAATACAATACAGGAGATTACCAGGAAACCATTTACAATTCAGTCAGACCGTTCATGGTCTGTCAAATTTGAGACAGATGAACTCTCAAAAGGCAACTATAAATTTGAGATCCCGCCCACCAGCGATGTTGGTCTGGGCTCAAGTTCAACAACCTACAAGAGCTTTGAGATAATAGACAGGACAGGAGAAATTATAGTGACAGCTCCTTTGACACAGCAGTATAACGGCTATCTTTCAGTTGAAGGCAGAAGTACAACACGCGGAAATCTTGGTATTGAGATAATGGTTGATACCGAAGAAGAGATTGTATTCCCACGGGAATGGATTTCAACAGACTCCAAAGGATACTTCAACAAAAATGTGGAGATACCCGGACCCGGCGTTTACTATGTTTCATTTTATGACAACCAGGGCCTGATAAAACATCAGAAATTTAACTCGGTTCTAAAAGATCCAACACAGGCTCAGACTGCAGTTCAGACAGAAACTGCTACAGGTCAGGCCGGAAAACCAATGTTGGTGCAGTCTTTTGCTTCATATAACAGCCCGGCTTATTTTACAATAAAAACCAATCCAGGAACTCTCAAAGTTGATACATCAGAGGGGCACAACTGGATTTTAAAATATGCTGATGAAAGCAGAATAGTAAAAACAGTCAACCAGTACAAAGACAGCAGGGCAGAATCCTTTACAATACCTGTGTCCGGAGGGACAGTTTACGTAAAGGCATACCCCGAAGATCTCTCTGACAGCGGATATGTAACTCTTTATGCAGACGGCGCTTCTTCAATAACAGTCAGTGATGATGCAGCTGCATTCTTTGAATCACAGTCAACATCCATCCCCACACAATCAGGATACATTTTTCCTATTGGACTGATTTCCTGCATTATTGCATTTGCAATCCTGCTCTTTTCTGTCAGAAGACAATAACACCATATTTTTAAGGAAAAAAGTCAACCTATTAGAGGACGGGCCGAGATAGTCTAGCCCGGAAAGGCGGTGGCCTTGAAAGCCACTGGTGTTCGCACCTCAGGAGTTCAAATCTCCTTCTCGGCGCTAATCTTTTTCAAAAAATCAGGTCAGACTTTTTAAAATTAAGTCCGGCTATCAGGAGGGGATTTTTACAATGTGTATTGCAGTTCCGGCAGAAGTGCTGGAAATCAAGGACGGCAATATAGCTGTCGTTGATTATGGTGACCTTCAGCAGGAGGTTCGTATTGATCTCGTGGACGTTGAAATAGGCGAGTATGTTTTAGTCCATGTAGGTTTTGCTATTCAGAAATTATCACGTGAGGAGGCACTCCAAACGCTTCAGGTATTCAAGGAAGTTTACGCAGCAATGGAGGAATAATGCACGAGTACTCAATTGCATACGACATTTTTGCCACAGCCAAAAAAGCTGCCCTTGAAAATTCCGCGACACTTGTAAAAAAAGTTTACATTGATGTTGGCGTGATGACAATGATAAACCCCGAGCAGGTGATTTTTCTTTTTGAAACCATGTGCGAAGAGGACTCTCTTTTTAAAGATTGTAAAATTGAATCGAAAGATGTGCAGGTAAAATCAAAATGTACATGTGGATATGAAGGTCCGGAGCGATTTGTATGTCCCAACTGCGGTTTGCTTCCCGAAATTGTTGAAGGAAGGGAAGTAGTAGTTGCAAATATTGAAATAGAGGTGGATGACGAATGAAGGTCAATCTTATGCACGGTGCCGGAGGGTCTGTTTTTGCAGAACTTCTGGGAAAGACACTTACAAAATATAAAAATAACAATGCAGGCGGTATAGGCCTGGAATCACTTGATGATGGCGCTGTGATCCCTTTTGGAGAGCAGAACATTGTATTTACAACAGACTCACATGTTGTACGTCCCCTGTTTTTCCCGGGAGGAGATATCGGAAGACTGGCAGTATGCGGGACTGCAAATGATCTTGCTATGATGGGTGGAAAACCCATTGCCCTATCCTGTGCCATGATAATTGAGGAAGGATTTGATATTGAGATCCTTGAAAAAATAGTTGCATCCATGGACGAAGCCCTTGGTGAATGCGGCGCATCAATTGTTACCGGCGATACAAAAGTACTTGAAAAGGGATCACTTGACGGCATTGTGATAAATACCGCAGGAATAGGCGTTGTGGATAAACCAATACGCGACAATAGTCTGAGACCGGGCGATGCAATAATTGTAAGCGGTACTATTGGAGATCACGGAATGGCAGTAATGACAACCCGTGAGGGATTTGATCTGGGAGAACAGATCAGATCAGATGTCGCACCAATGTGGGGACTTGTAAAAAACGCAATGGATGCAGGGGAAATTCATGCGATGAAAGACCCTACAAGAGGAGGTTTTTCAAATGCCATCAATGAGATGGCAGAAAAATCAGATGTTCAGGTCAGAATTCTTGAAGAGGCACTGCCCATAAGAAAAAGCGTCGCAAGCGCTTCAGAACTTTTGGGAATAAATCCTCTGGACGTTGCAAACGAAGGAAAGGTTGTAATGGGTGTTCGTGCAGAAGATGCAGAGAACATATTAAAAGCAATAAAAAATCACAAATACGGGAAAGATGCTGCGATAATCGGAAGAGTAACTGAAGGAAAGTCAGTTATAATGGAAACTTCTATCGGAGGAGAACGTTTTATTGAGGCACCTGTCGGAGACCCTGTTCCAAGGGTCTGCTAAACCAGTCTTTTTTTTAAGAACATAATTATTAATCCGGAAAATACAGATATTAGCTAAAGTTTTTAGAATATCCGTGAATATTACTATAATAATACAGGGAGTCTTTTTCTTATGTTACCTGATTGTGATCTCGTTTTAAATAATGCATTAATGCCGGACGGTTCAGTTGCCGACATCTCAATAAAGGATGGTTATGTAGTTCATATTGGTTCTCCTCATAAATCAGATATAGTAATAAACTGCAGCGGATACATCTGCCTTCCGGGTGCAGTTGACATGCATGTGCATATGCGTGGAGGGGAAGAACAGTCATATAAGGAAACATGGGAAAGCGGCAGTAAAAGTGCACTTGCAGGCGGTGTTACAACTGTTGTAGATCAGCCAAATACAATTCCTCCGATAACAGATAAAAATTCATTCAGGCAAAGGCTAAAAGAAGCAAAAAAACACTCTTTTTGCAACTTTGGACTAAACGGAGGAGTGGTGCCGGACTGCAGCATTGATGAAATGTATAAAGCAGGAGCTCTTGCATTCGGTGAAATTTTCTTTGCAGAATCAAGCTACGGGTCAGCAGTAGACACAGAAATGCTAAGAGATTCATTTTTGGAAATCTCAAAAAGAGGAGCACTTGCAACGGTTCATGCCGAAACAGTCCTAAACGGAGACGATGATAGTCTTTTAAAGCATAATACTCTCCGAAATGAAGAGGGCGAGGCAGAAGCTGTGAAATCCGTGCTCAAACTTGCTCCCTCTGATCTTGCACTTCATTTCTGCCATCTCTCCTCACCCGGGTCAATAGAAACAATTTCCGGTCAAAAAAATATTACCTTTGAAGTAATGCCACATCATCTCTTTTTATCAATTGAAATGTTTGGAGACACTGATGGCAAAGGGAAGGTAAATCCACCTGTAAGACATGAAGAAACAAGAAAAGAATTGTGGGATAAATGGGATGAAATAGATGTTATTGCATCTGATCATGCCCCGCACATTCTCTCAGAAAAGATGGTTTCCGAATTTTCCTCCATCCCGTCAGGCCTGCCGGGAGTTGAGACAATGATGCCACTTTTAATGGCAATGGTACTTGAAAATAAAATAAGTCTCAAATCCCTGATTCAAAAGACTGTCTACAAACCTTCAGAAATACTCGGAATAGAATCATCCGGATTTGCCAAAGGATGCAGGGCAGACTTTGCACTTTATCCTAAATTTACTACAAATATAAAATCCGAAAATCTTCACAGTAATGCAGGATGGACACCATATGAAAATATGAAAGGGGTATTTCCGGAGATTGTAATAACAGGCGGGAATGTTGCTTACAGTAAAGGGGAATTTTTCGAAGGTTTTGGCAGATGGATAAACGGGGATGGATATATAGAGGATAATCGCAAATAATAAAAGGCCGATATATGCGCATCGTTTATTAGGTCCCCGGGTGATCTATTGGCAAAGGTCTGGAAGTGATCTTCGGGACAACCCGGATGCGCAACAGGCATATTAAGCCCGGCTTTTTGGGTATAACAGGTGAAGATTGGCCACAGTGCTTCTTGTGATCCATGTTTGTTAATGCCGGGCGACATTTTAACTTTTAAGCTTAATCTCCGGTGATTGTTGTGGATATAAGTGAAGCTATAAAGGCCCGCGAGGACGGGGTTGTAATATCACTTGACGTCTCCGCCGGCAGCAAAAAGACAATCTTTCCTTCAGGATACAATGAATGGCGAAATGCTTTTTCATGCAGAATAAATGCACCGCCTGTTGAAGGAAAAGCAAACAAAAAGATAATATCAGCAATTTCAGATTTCTTTTCAGTAAATTCATCAGATGTTTTTATAATATCCGGACCATCCTCATCATTAAAACGTATTTTTATAAAGGATATTACATTAGAAGATGCAACTGCACTTCTAAAAAAAAGCTTATAGTGAGTTTTTCCCGGTTTTTTCCATGAAAACAAGTCAGGTTTTTTCTATTGTTTTATTTTTTATCAGCAGGAAATATCCTTATGAAATTGATTTAAATAATTTCAGCTACTATTAGTCATCTTGCCTTATGATCATTAATAAGAGCAGATTTACAACATTCACCAGTTTATCACATCACAGGAGGAATTATTATTGTATTCACCGGAAACTACAAAATACCAGATACATATTGAATTTGAAGCTGAAGGGGTGGTTGAAAAATCCGATGTTGTCGGAGCAATATTTGGACAGACAGAAGGTCTTTTAGGAGATGACTTAGATCTCCGTGATCTTCAGCGTTCAGGACGCTTAGGAAGAATTGATGTAAAAACAGTCAGTAAAAAAGGCGATACAAAGGGGGAAATACTAATATATTCCTCAATTGACAAGGCTGAAACAGCAATTCTGGCAGCTTCCTTAGAGACTATTGAAAGAGTGGGCCCGTGCACCTCAAGATTTCATGTAAACAAAATTGAGGATATCAGAATCTCAAAAAGAAAACAGATCGTCGAAAGAGCAAAAGAAATTCTGATGGTCTCATTTGAAGAAGGATCAATAGACACAAACAACATAATAGATGAAGTACGGGAATATTCCCGAATAGAAAAAATAATTGAAATTGGCGAAGAAAAACTGCCTGCAGGTCCGAATGTTATGGATTCTGATGCAATTATTGTTGTGGAAGGCAGAGCGGACGTTATAAATCTGCTCAGATACGGCATAAAAAATGCAGTTGCAGTAGAAGGAACAAACGTTCCAAAAACTATTGTAGATCTCTGTAAAACCAAAACAGCAACTGCATTCCTTGACGGAGACAGAGGAGGAGATTTAATTCTAAGCGAGCTGTTGCAGATCGCAGAAATAGATTTTGTTGCAATAGGTCCACGCGACAGAAGTGTTGAGGATATGTCCAGAAAAGAGATAATAAAACCTCTCCGAAACAAGGTGCCGATTGAAGCAATCCTCGGTAATGACGGTTCAGTTGACTTCAATGTATATACAACTGCAATATATCAGGAAGAAAAAGAGGATCCAAAAGAAAAGATGGATTCTGAAAGTATTCCTGTAGTCGAAAAGGAGCTTGCCAGACAGATGGATGAAATCAGGGATGCAGATCTCACCCGTTTCCTCACAGAAGAATACGAAATCCTAAACGAATATCCTTCAGAAGAGATGGAAGCTGCACTTAAAAAAGTGGCAGACGAAGTTTCCGGAATAATAACAAACAGAGGGATCAATCAGGCACTTTTGGATCAGATAGCAATGAATAATCTCGATTTTGTCGCAGCTCCGGATTTTAAAGGGATCATAAAAAAACCTGTTTCCGTTAAGCTTCTAAAGATACCTTAAACTGTTATGATAAGCAATGTTTATCCTGGTTTTTAGTAATACACGGATGTGGTAATTGTGCACAAAGAAGAATTAATAGCCCTCCATCAGTTCATGTACTCGATAAAAGAAAGTTTTGAGAAAGAAAATCCAAATGAAATCTTCTCCGAGTATGAATCATTAAAGATTAAACCGAACCAGATTCATAAGAGCAAAATGGAGCACAAACATGCAATTTTTGTCCTTGGCGAGGAGATTGCGCAGGCCATGAAAGACATTGAGCCTTCTGCTTCAAAGAGAATTTCAGACAGAATGCATGAACTTGCAATGAAAACAGAAAAAGAAATCGATGAAGAACCTGAAAAAAGGTTTATCTAATTTTATTTCAGACTTTTTTCCATATTTATAAGATGATCCGCAAGGTAATCAGGGACAGGCGCGTGCATACAATGCCAGTTGGGCGTTCCGTTCACTTCAAGTACAGTGTATGATTTTCCATCAGGAAGAAGATCAACACCACAGTAATCAATTCCTATTGCCTCCGATGCAAGCGATGCAGTCTCTGCCATTTCTTCAGGGATATCCAAAAGCGCTTTTCCGTGTCCGCCCTGGTGTATATTATGTGCAAATGTGTCAGACACCCTTTTTATAGCCCCGACAGCCTTCCCGTCTATTACAAAGACTCTGAAGTCACAGTTATTTTTAATATATTCCTGAATGTAATAAGGCGATTTTTCTTTTAGCTCACTTATATCTGAAAAGGGGTATATCCCATTCCCGTCATATCCATAAACAGGCTTATAAACAACTTTTCCATGTTCTTGTAGGAACAAGTCCACTTCATCCTTTGAACCGGTGAAAATTGTTTCAGGAGTTTTTACACCGTTTTTTAAAAGTCTCGCAGTTGTCTGTACCTTACTTGCACAAACAGCAATTGCCTCAGGAGAATTTACTACCCGGTTATTGAGATTAAGTGTGTTTATCATCTCAAACTGGAGTTCATCCTGTTTAATACCACAGACCCAGATTAGATCCCCTTCTATTTCATCAATAAAAGGGCTGATTCTGTCAAGATCAAGATAAGAAAATTCAGCGCCTCTTTTCATAAGCGCATCTGCAACCATTCCTGTTGAATTATCAGAAGGAGTGTCTGTCGGTTTTTTTACGATACGAATCATAAAAGCTCCAAAAAAAAGATGATTATACTAAAATTTTAATCAAGTTCCGCAAGCGGATCCTGATTTACAATGGGCTTTGAAAATTTCTTCCAGACATCTTCCCTAAAGACCGGACCTGAATTATATGTGCAGAATGGAATTAATTTACCATCAGGGGTTGCATAGTGAATACAGCAGCGCTGGACGCGTTCCACATCATAATTATAATTATCCATAAAATGCATTGTCCCGATAAACAGTGCATTCCAGTGGAAGTCTTTTAATGCCTCAAAATCCTGTTTTATAAGAGCCTGGTAAAGCATCTTCCAGAATTTGCCTGTTTTTCCGCTTTCACTCTTTTTTACAGAAGAATGGAACCCTTTGAGACCTTCAGCCAGAGTCAGATATTTATTCAGCGTCTTCTTATCACGAAGTTTGTCAGACATCTGTTCAACAACCCTGAAAAATTCATCAACATCTATCATCTGATTTACAGGAACAACTCCTTCTTCTGTTACAAACGCATATGTTGCAGCACCACAATGCTGGTGAGTTGTAAATTCTATCTGAGGTTCACCGGTATATGCCTCTACAAGATGAGAGAAAGGCACCATACAGGGCACCGGATAGAAATACTCCTTCTTTATTTTACCCCCGGTCTGTTCCTCAATCCTGTCAGCCAGATCAGGTATTGTGACACGCTCTTTTATCACATCATCTTCGGATGCCGCACCTGTAAATGCAACAGGCTGGAAATTCACACCTCTGATAACATCTACATGTTCTGCTGCAAAATTAATTATTTCACCGACTTCATGATCATTTTTGCCATTTATAACAGTCGGTACAAGAACAATTCCCTGCCCAACCTCGGAACAGTTTTCAATAGCCTTTTTACTAATATTTAAAAACGGATTTGTCTCTTTTGTAACTCCGTCAAAATGAAGATACACTGTGCTGAGCCCTGCATCCTTTAAATCTTTTACAAGTTTTTTATCCCTTGCAAGTTTAACTCCGTTAGATGCCATCTGAATCTGTTTGAATCCGAGTTCTACTGCGACCTTTACAATATCAACAAGGTCTTCTCGCATTGTAGGTTCCCCACCGGCAAACTGAACCGCAGGAGCAGGACATGGCTTCTGCTCTCTTAGCATCTTAAGCATTGAAACAATTTCATCAAATGAGGGTTCATATAAATAACCGCAGGCACGCGCATTTGCAAAACAAAAATCACAATTTAAGTTGCATCTGTTTGTAAGATCAATATTTGCAAGAAGTGTTGCTGACTTATGGTTGTTGCAAATACCACATGCTTTTGGACATTCATCTTCTGACGCATATACCTGAGGATTACAAACCCCTTTTCCAACGGCTTCATAAGCATCAAAATGCCTGTACATCTCAGCATCAGACCAGTACAGATTTTTAAATTTGCCATGTTCCGGACATGTCCTGACAATCCAGATTTTATTGTCTTCCTCTATTATATCTGCGGGGAGTACTGCACCACATTCAGGACAAAGACCCTTTGTTGTTTTTATCACCATATTTGCTCTCACACATTTGATTATTCATTCTATTCTAAATTTAATCAAATAAAAGGATTGTTTCTACCAAAAAATTTAATTTGATTACTCATTTGGTTACTCTAATATCCAATTTGCTTTCACCCAATCTATTTTGATACATTATTTATTTTATTAATTCTTTATATTAGTCATATTGTCGTCTTTAAATGTTGATCTTATTGATATTCTGATGTCTCTTTTTATGGCATTGTGGATTATGCTGCCGGCATATATTCCAAATTCAGCTGCTGCAATATTCGGTGGCGGAGCTCCTGTTGATTCAGGCAAAAACTGGAGTGACGGCAGGAGAATATTCGGAGAGGGTAAAACATGGAGAGGATTTTTCGGGGGTGTCCTTTCAGGAGTATTTGTCGGAGTAATCCTGATTCTGATTGGCAGTTACACTGGTTTTATAGTACACACTCCTTTATCCGTGATTCTGCTTGCAACAGGTGCCCTGTTGGGAGATCTTATTAAAAGCTTCTTTAAAAGAAGACTTGATAAAAAACGTGGTGAAAAGTGGCCTGTTGCAGATCAATATGATCTTGTTGCAGGCTCTCTTGCTCTTGTTTTTATATTTGACTTTGGATGGGCAGTTGCAAATATTACTCCGGTGGTTTTTATCTGGATTATTATAATCACACCTCTTTTACACAGGGGAGCTAATATTATAGGTTATATTATCGGAGTGAAAGAAGTCCCATGGTAAATGAAATTGCAGATATTCTGGTAAAATACGGTGCAATAGAGTTTGGAGAGTTTACACTTGCGTCCGGAGCCAAGAGCAGCTATTATATTGACATAAAAACAGCATCCACAAATCCTCATCTTTTATCAGCCATAGGCTCTTCTATTGCAGATAAATTTGATTTTGATGTTGTTGCAGGTGTTGCGGTAGGTGCCGTTCCGATTGCAGTTTCAGTCTCTTTATCGTCCGGCAAACCATATTGTATAATCCGTAAGGAAGAGAAAGAACACGGAAAGTCAGGAAATATCATAGGAAATATAAAAGGCAAAGACGTGCTCCTGGTTGAAGATGTGACAACCTCCGGAGGAAGTGTTCTTTACGGAATAAATGCACTTAAAAGTGCAGGTGCAATAATCACTAAAGTTGTAACAGTAGTTGATAGAGAACAGGGAGCCTGTGAAAAGTTAAAAGACCTTGGAGTTACACTTTATCCCCTTGTACGCACTTCAGAGATAATGAATAAGTAAAAATATTAGACAGATTTTGGTGATATAAATGATTATGAAGGTTCTTGTTGTGGGCGGAGGCGGCAGAGAGCATGCGATAGCAAAAGCACTTTCCCGCAACGAAGCGTGTGAAATCTATTCAGTAATGGCAAAGAAAAACCCTGGAATTATCAGACTTTGCAGGGATTTTCTCATATGCCCTTTTATGATCCTGAACCAGTGGCATCGGGATAAGATTTATTCCGTCAACAAAGGCCATTAAAGTGAACTCTTCTCCC
>NZ_JBSREC010000109.1:0-22357 GCF_055145805.1 Methanomicrobium sp.
ACATGTTTTTTCGTGAAAACTCTTCCCAGTCAGGATTTTTGCGAATCATTTCGGCAGAAACACATTTTGTCAACTCCCTGTTTCCAAACCCTCCGCCGATGTATGTTCTGCCGCCCGGTTTTAATACACGGTAAATCTCCCTAAATGCGGTATGAATATCATCCCAGAAGAACATTGAACCACGACTAATTATCAGATCTGCATAATTATCAGAAAATGGCATGTCGTGAACATCGCCACAGGCAGTTTTTATACGATCTTCAAGTCCAGCATCTTTTATATTTTTCAATGCTTTTTTTTGCATGTCGGAGGAATAGTCAAAAGAGATAACATCAAGGCTTGTTTTTTTTGCAATCGCAATAGATAAAGATGCCGGGCCGCTTCCAATATCAATGCACATTCCTTTTGTAATTCCAAATCTTTTGATTATATTGTCTGCAATTACAGGATATATCGGCGCAAAAATTGTTTTTGCAATTTCATCCATATTTCCGGTTCCCTTTTTACCAGCACTCATATTATTTTTAGTCATATTAACACAATTTCCATTCAGATTTTCCCTGATTTCATCCTCATTTGCATTCTTACTTTTACTTCACATTCAAAGTAAAATTATACTTATTAACATCATTTTTCTTAATTTTTCATTCACATTTACATTAATTTCATTCAGATTTTTTCATTCTGATTTTTTTTGTATTCTCATCTAAATCATTCACATCAAAATAATTCATATTCTAAACTTTTCCAAAGGAATTTTTAGATGATTTTTTGGGTTTTCCCAATCAATAATAGTAATTAACAATCTCCATTTAGAAAAATGATTTCATTTACATTTGTTCAATATTCTAACTAGTTTGTGTGCTCTCTTAAACTTACACAACCTCATCAACCCGACAAAGTAAAATATCTTTTTCGTCCGTCTTTTCGCCTTAAAGATCCTGAAATCAATAATAATCATCTCTAAGAATTATTACTCCAATCATTGCATGGACAAAATTTCCAAATAAATATTTATAATATGATTAATAGATTGTACACTCTAGATTGATCCATCTAGAGCGAGTGTTCTACATGTGCGGCCTTTGTAGGCCGTCCGAACATTTAAGGATAATATATGAGGAAAAGGTAAAATGCGGCCCGGAAAAAATGAAAAAATCAATAAAATGCCTGGTACTTCAGAATTCAATTTGGCAAACCAAGCTTTAACACTGAACGAATCTCTCCTTCAGTCAGACAATAGCAATGAATTATGTGAACATGAAAATGGATTTTTTAGACCTTTGAATCATCTCTATTCTCATTTCATTGCAAGTTCATATCACTATCAATATTTAGATGAGACAAAGACTGTCTGGGAAGAGGTTGGCTTCCTACCTCCTGTTGTCTATCAACATGTAGTCGAAATTTTACATCAGCTCTCAATGTATGGAGAATCAGAAAAATCTTCGTTGTTATTATCTATTCTGAATATTTCCAAAAATCAAGATAAAAACGATTCATATTATGTTATTGACCCAGTTCGGCTCAAACATAGTGCCCGTGAATATGGAATTCCCATATCAGACAGGAATTATACTGATATTGCAAGAGCTGTTACAAAAGCGATTGTCAATGAATATTACCCAGGGTATATGAAAAATTCTATTCTCAACCATGATTCAGATGAGAATCATCCAAATTTAAATTTTACAAAAAATCATGCAGGCGAGGGCCGGATAAATGAAATCACCGTTTGAATGGTTGGCGAAAGCTATACAAAACCGTCCCTTTCATGTAACAGCAATTGCACTTGCAGTTCTCGTTCTGATCTTGTACGGAATGACGCTGCTCGCAATGGAAACAGGAAATGATACTTATATTGATAAGACTACACTAAGAGGTTCACTTCTCAACCATTATTCAGATGTTTACGAATCCGACAATATTATGATCATTTTTGAATCTGATGAAGTGCTCACAACAACCATGTTGGAATATATCGACAGACTGGAAGAAGATATTCGGAATGAGCAATATATTTCAGGAGTTAATAGCATTGCAGATCTATTTAATGAGGCAAATCATGGTGATCTTCCACAATCTCAGGCAGAAATTAACTTTCTTAAAGAACAACTCCCCTCGTCTCTCCTTGACCGTTATGTGCCTTCCAATCTAATGACCATCATTATCGTAGAACTTGAACCAGGTGTATCTGAGGATGTCCAGAAGCAGGTTCTAAATAATCTCGATTCGATGATCAGAATCTCTGATAATCCTCCAGGAACAAGTATTACAGTCTCTGGAAGCCCGGCATTTGACGAAGAAAGAAGGCAACAAATGGGAGCATCTCTAGGTACACTTATTTTAGCAGCTATGCTATTGATGGTTCTTGCAATGCTGCTATTATTCTCACACGTTCGTTACAGGTTACTGCCGGTATTTGTAGTAGGTACTGGACTTATCATGACATTCGGAATAATGGGCCTGTTAGGAATCAATATTAGTATGGTAGTAATCGGAGCCTTTCCTGTCCTTATCGGAATAGGGATTGATTATGCGATTCAATTTCATTCACGTATTGACGAGGTTGTCCGGCACTCGAGTCTAAAACAGGCAGTTCAGGTCGCTGTAAAAAGTGCTGCTCCCTCTCTATTAATAGCAATGAGCGCTACGTCCATAGGTTTCATTGCAATGGTTTTCTCCCCACTTCCTATGATGGTGGATTTTGGGATCTGCTGCATGATTGGAGTATTATGCTGTTATATTTCAGCTTTAATCATAATCCCTACTTTCGCAGTCATCTCTAAATATAAACCTAAAAAAGAGGGCATAAAAAAAAGGGACAAATCAACTCCTGGTAATCAAGAGAATGGAAATGTAAATAGAAGTAGATCTGAGATTTCACTCATTGAACGCTACAATCATATGCTTGGTCAGCTTGCCTATAAAATTGCTAAAAACCCAATCCCGGTAATATTAAGTCTTTTTTTTATAGCCGCCTTCGGATTATACCTGGACAACCAAGTTCCGATCAATACCGATGAGGAATCCTTTGTACCACAGGATATGCCTGCTCTTATAGATATGAAAAAAATTACAAGAGTTTGGGGCTCTACAGACACAATACCAATTATAATTACAGCAGATAATGTCCTTAACCCTGAGATTCTCAAGTGGATGTATAATTTTGAAAACTCTGAATTGAAAAATAATTACAGGATTACAAGTATATCCAGCTTAACAACAATTCTGATTGAGTATAATAACGGAATTCTGCCTGAAACAGATAGTGAGATAAAGAGCACCTTAAATAAAATCCCAGATTCAATAAAAAAACAATTTCTTAACGGACATGCTGAAGCAATAATCCAGTTTTCTACCGAAGATATGTCCTCTGAGATCTCTCAATCCACAATCGCAGCTTTATCAAAGGATCTGGAGTGGCACCTCATTAATGCACCTCCCGGCGTATCAGGCCACATTACCGGATCAGCTGATATGTTTGCTGCACTAATGGGAGATGTAAAAGAATCAAAAACTGAGATGACTATCTTAGGATTTGTAATGATATTGGCCTTCCTTTTGATAATATATCGAAAGATCAATTCAATTTCACCTCTCATTCCAATTATCATGATCGTTGGCTGGAATGGTGCGATTATGTATTTATTAGGCCTGGATTATTCTCCTTTGACAGCTGTGCTTGGTTCTATGACAATCGGTGTTGCATCGGAGTATACTATTCTTATAATGGAAAGATGTGAAGAAGAATTGAAAAACGGGATGAATATCTATGAAGCAATTCAGATGAGTGTCCAAAAGATAGGAACGTCAATCACAGTGTCCGGTCTTACAACGGTCTTCGGATTCTCAGCTTTAATCATCTCGCCCTTCGTAATAATCTCCAATTTTGGAATTGTAACGGTAATAACGGTTGCGTTCTCCCTTCTCGGTTCAATAATCGTCATGCCGGCAGTACTGGTACTAATGCACAGATTTACCAGACCAAACGGACACTCACAGATTAAAGGAGGAATTACCATGTGATCTTTAAAGAATACACATAAAAACAGGCCAGTAAAATCATTGCCTGTATTTTAAAAATAGATATTTGAACAAATCAACCTATTTGCAATAGAATATTAACGAATATCTATTATAGAAAAGAGGATCGACAGAAAATTTAATTTGAGGACTCCTGAGGAAAACAATGAAAATTACAACAATTTTCTATTCATATTCGGGTATTACCCGGAGCATAGCAGAAAAGATAAAAGAATCATGCGGAGGCGATCTCATTGAAGTAAAAACCAATGAGCAGTATTCAGCAGCCAAAGCATATTCGATTGGATGTTATCGGGCATTAAAAGGCATATGTGATGAAATTCAGCCCAGTATTATTGACATCTTCGAAACAGATTTAATTATAATCGGGACACCAGTATGGGCATATAGAGCCACTCCAGCAATTAATGGTGCAGTAGAAACACTTACAAATTGTAGCGGGAAAATTGTAATCCTATTTGCCACATGTGGCTCGCATGCAAATGACACCCTTTCGATCCTTGAAGAAAATTTAACAGCAAAAGGTATGATTGTAGGAGGCAAATTTGTATTTAACAAAAATGACGTTCAAGATGAAGATAAAATTAACAACCTTATAAATGCAATAAAGAAACACAGAAATTAAGATTTTATAGAAATCCTCCAACCAACTCTTCCATAAATGCTGAATTGTAAAAATAAATCCATATCAAAGTGTCAAAATGAGGATTTCTACAGAGTTCCATTTCGACAGTAATTTTCAATATTCTTTTTTATTTCTGCGAAATCTCCATTGAATTGGAGATCCACCGGATACTCGATAGTCCCTTTGCTCCCAGATCGACAATATTCTACTCCCCACAATAACAGCGACACGAGAACAGGCATTACCGACATGCCTGTTTTTGTAAGACTATACTCAACTCTTGCAGGAACCTCGGCATAGACATTTCGTAGGATCATACCATCCCTTTCAAGCTCTCTCAATTGTTTCGTAAGCGTCATCTGATTTATTGCCGGTATTGATTTCTTTAGTTCTGAAAATCTCAAAGGGCCATCACTAAGATTCCAGAGTATTACAGGTTTCCATTTCCCACCGATAATATTGAGGGTTACCGTTATCGGACATTCTTCATATGTCAAAATATCACCATCCACAAGGTAAGATCTAATTTACCTAGTAAATTATATTTAACTACCAATTATTTATTAGTTACAAATTAATTCTTAGCTAATGCAACAGATTAAAATCGATAATGAACTCTGCAGAAATTGTGGAATCTGCGTTTCTGCTTGTGTGTATGGAATAATTCAGAAAGATAATGAAACAGACACTCCCATTGTCATTCCTGAGCTTCTCCAGTACTGTAGCCTCTGTGGACATTGCGAAGCCAGCTGCCCTGAGGCTGCGATCTCGGTTGAATACCCACAGGCAGGCCCAGTGCCGGAATATATAGGAGAAATCAGTATTTCACCTGTCGACATCGGAAAACTCATGACAATGCGCAGGTCAGTCAGGTATTTTACAAAAGAATCTGTATCAACAGAAATGCTAGAAGAGATTCTGAATATTGTCCGATATGCACCTACTGGTATGAACAGCCAGTCCGTCCACTGGCTGATTATCACTGATCCAGTGGAAATCAAAAAACTTGCCGGTCTTATTATTGACTGGGGACGTAAGGTCGTTAGAGAGCAGCCTGATTTCCCGTTATCACCTGTGTTATCAACATTAATAGGAAAATGGGACAGTGGAGCAGATCCCATATGCCACAACGCTCCCTGCCTTGCGATAGCATACGGACCCAAAGAGAATCCCATCGCATTCATCGATTCGATTATTGCCCTTACCCACCTCGATCTTGCAGCACCTGTATTTGGGCTTGGGACCTGTTGGGCAGGATTTGTTCAGATTGCTGCCGATGCCTCGCCGGAAATTTCCGCCTTCCTCGGGATTCCCGAAGGCTTCAAATCGCAGTATGCCATGTTGATTGGTCATCCGGATGAAAAGTTCCATAATATACCCAAACGCGATTCACTGAAAGTAATCTGGAGATAGATATCGACAACAGCAAGAAGGTCATTTTATCAATAAATAAAAAAGGCCTTTTGTATTAATAATCGAAGAAAATAATGGTCGAAAGATCGATATACAGAAACCCCAATTTTTTAATCACAAATAAAGCAAGAGTTCATAAATTTAATGTCTGGCTACCTCTCATGTATTATTATGGAGTTAGAGGACTTATTCCTGCAGTTCATTGACAGTTATCAAAATGTCCTCCTTAATATAAACCGAGAAGCTGAAGGTGACACAGGTTACCCGAATATCACATTGAATCAATTTTTCTATTTACAGTGTATTCAACGAAATGAGAATACTACCCTCACTGAGTTAGCTCAAAAACTAAACGTATCAAAACCTTCGGCTGCTGTTATAGTCTCCAAACTCATAGAAGAAGGTTTTGTTATACGGACCCGATCTACAGTAGATCGACGAAAATTCCATCTAATTCTGAGTGAGAAGGGCCACCAGGTATTTTTAATTAAAAAAAAGGCTTATTTTAAAATAATCGACAATATAATTGAAAACACAACTGAAAAACAGCAGAAAATACTAATAGAGGCTTTTAAAATAATGATTACATGTTCACCAGAATTAGAAAGTTCTTGATAAAATTTACAAACTAGTTAGTTAAGCTTAACAAACTATTTACCTTGAACATCCCATTAATTAGTATGGAAAATGTTCGATTTGAAAAAGGAATGATGAAGCTTGAAGAACTTGGTAGCGGTGCGGGAAAAAATGCTTTTGAACAACTTAATGAAATCTCACCATTTCTGGCCCGTTTTCTAGTTGAATCTTTTGGAGAAGTTTGTGCCCTCCCTGAAATCAACAATCGTGAAAGAGAGATTGCCGTTATAGCAGCCTGTACAACTTTAGGATATGCTATTCCACAATTAAAAACTCATATCAATGCCGGTCTTAATGTTGGTTTGACAAAAGATGAGATCATTGCAATAATCAATACAATGAGTGCTTATGCCGGCTTCCCTGCAACACTGAATTCTCTTAAAGCTGCACAGGAAGTTTTCCAGATGCGTGGAATAATGTAAACAGATCCTATTTCTTTAACTTCATTCCATTTTGAAGACACCTTAATTTTACGCAGTATCTGCATTTTTCCCAGATTAATTTAAATTGAAAATTTGGAGTACGATAATTAAATATTTATATTTTGAAAATAGATTGTTTACTCTAGATTGATTAATCTAGAGTGCCCTCTCCATGAGACAATAAAGAATCTTAAAAGGACGTGGATTAGATGCAGTATAGAAAAGTTCCGAAAAACGGCGATAGATTATCCGCACTGGGTTTTGGTGCAATGCGCCTTCCGACTAAAAGGCTCCGAATCGACGAAGAAAGAGCAGCAGAACAAATAAAATTAGCAATCGATAATGGTGTAAACTATATTGATACGGCCTTTACATATCATGGGGGTGAAAGTGAAAACTTTCTTGGTCGCTTCCTTCAGGATGGATACAGGGAGAAGGTAAAACTCGCAACAAAGTTGCCTGTATGGGCTGTTAAATCTCAAGAAGATATGGATAAATATCTTGATCTGCAACTAGAAAAACTTCAGACAGATCATATTGATTATTATTTACTACATGCACTTAACAGAAGTATGTGGGAGAATTCCAAAAATATTGGCGTTTTAGAGTTTTTAGACAGAGCTAAAGAACAGGGAAAGATAATAAACGCCGGGTTTTCCTTTCACAGTGACCGCATGACTTTTAAAGAAATTATTGATTCATATGATTGGGAAATGTGCCAGATCCAATATAATTTTCTGGATGAAGAAAACCAGGCAGGCAAAGAAGGTCTGCTTTATGCAGCCTCTAAAGGTCTTGCAGTAGTAGTGATGGAGCCCTTAAGGGGCGGTTCTCTTGCCAAAGATCTACCCAAAGAGGTTACAAAAATTTATTCAAATGCCGAAAGGAAAAGAACTCCTGCAGAATGGGCTTTCAGTTGGGTATGGAATCATCCAGAGGTTACTGTTGTTTTATCGGGTATGAATGAAGAGTCACATATTAAAGAGAATATTGAAACATGCAACGCATCTTCTCCAAATTCAATGAGCATCAAAGAACTGGAAATGATGGATCATGCAAAGAAAGTGTACAAGAAGCTGTTAAAAGTTCCATGTACAGGCTGCAGCTATTGCATGCCCTGTCCACACGGAGTAAATATTCCAATTTGTTTTTACTTATATAACCAGTATCATATGATGGGTAATAGGATGATAACCCGTGGATTATATGGAGCACAAACGATGGGAATTCAGGGAGATCCGTCAAATGCATCTTTATGCAAAAAATGTGGGAAATGCGTGAAAGCATGCCCACAACACATTGAAATCCCTGATGTACTTGATGAAGTTAAAAAGACACTTGAAGGCCCGCAGACAAAATTAATGATCCCTATTTTTAAATGGTACCTTGGCAGAAGTACAAATGAGAAATAGCACAAAAACTATAATATTAAATCCAGAGGAAAAAGATGACAATAATAAAAGGGGAGCCAACAAAGGTAGATAACAGGCAGAAGATCCTTAATGCAGCTTTAAATTTGTTTACAACAACCGGATTTCACGCCACGCCGATCTCTGCAATATATAAAGAGGCAGGAGTTTCATCTGGAACCCTTTTCCATTATTTTCCGGATAAGAACAGTCTTATTGGCGAATTATATCTATCGATAAAAACAGAGATGTCAAAAGTCTTCTCGGAAGCGGATAAAAGAGAGCTTCCAATTAAAGATAGAATTGAAAATATTCTCTGGGCATATATGATTTGGGGCATAGAAAACCATGAAAAGCAGCAATTCATGATCCAATTTCATAATTCGCCAAATATTGCAGAAGGCTTTAAAAAAGAAGCCCATTTGCGGTTTGCATGGACAAAAGAAGTCATCACACAAGGCATTGAATCAGGACTATTCAAAGACGTCTCAGTTGATATAATCCAGATTAATTTATATCTTTGTGGTGTAGGATTAATTCAGTTAGTTCATGAAAAAGAATCAGATTTGCCAATTGAAAAGGCTTTCAAGGATTATACTGAGATCTTTTGGAATGGTGTATTGAGATAGGATTACAGAAACCTTGTTTTATCGGAAAATGGGGAAGAAGACAGCAATTACATCTATTCTTTTTATATGACCCTCGATAGGAACAAGGAAATTCTGGATACCTATTGTCATCGTTATTTAAGAATTACATTTATACCTTGATTTTATCCTGCATTGGAAGTTCTTTTAGCAAAAATGTCATAATTAATGATAATATCACTAATATTGTACAAAAAATAAAAATATCCCTGATTGAATTTGAAAGTGCAAATTCTAATCCCTTATACAGGCTATTGAATACATCAATCTGTTCTCCAAAAAGTGCTGATTTAATATTATTTATCGCATCGCGATCGGTCAAAAAAAGGGGCTGTTTAAGAACTTCAGTCATATTATCAGGCAGGCCCCTAAAGTCAATTGTATTTATTCTTGCTTCCATAGAAGTAATCAATATCATACCAAAAATTGCAGAAAAAATTGTTGTTCCAAGCAACCTGAAAAACTGAAGTGCCGAGGTGACCGTTCCCACTTGTTCTTTTGGAAATGCATTCTGAACAGCGATATTAAAAGTAGGTAAGGAAAATCCTAAACCTGCCCCTGTTAAAACCAAAATTAATGCTACCATATAATTTTTAGAATCGGGCGTAAGCGTTGATAAAAGGAATAAACCAACTAATATGAAAAGTATCCCTACCAATGAGGGCAATTTGTATTTCTTTGTCCTGGAAATGATAATCCCACACAGACCACTTGCAACCACCATGCTAAACATTAACGGAGTAAGAATTGCTCCTGAATCTGAGGCATTTGAACCAAGAATGCCCTGTCCAAAAAGTGGTACGAATATTACTACTCCAATTATTACACCATTTAAAAATAACATATTTAATGAAGAAAGAGAAAAAATTGAATTTTTAAACAGATCAAGAGGAATTAGCGGCTGAGATGACTTCTTCTCAACAAAAAGGAAAGCAATCAGCATAATCGCTGAAAACACCAGCATACCTGAAATTAAAAGAGAATTCCAGGAATAAATCTCTCCAGCCAAGGTTAGAGCAAGTAAGAGGGGAACGATAAATAGTATAAATATTACAATACCTAAATAATCGACCTCTTCTGTTTTGTCATTGTTAATTTTACCGCCGGGAAGAGTGAAAAAAATGAAAACCATGGCAACAATTCCTACAGGTATATTGATATAAAATATCCACCTCCAGGAAAGAAAATCGGTGATATAACCGCCCAGAGCCGGCCCGACAATGCTTGCAATAGCATAAACAGAAGAACCTAATCCGAGATATTTTGCTCTTTCAACCGGAGAAAATGTTGCCCCGATAATTGCTAACATATTTGCAGACAAGATCCCCGCTCCGATTCCTTGTAAGCCCCTAAATAGTATTAGCTGCATTATATTGCTGGATACTCCGCAAAGTGCAGAACCTCCAAGGAAAACACCAACACCAATAAAAAATAATTTTTTAAATCCAAAAGTATCGGCCATCTTACCGGCTATCGGTATAAAGACTGCCGTACATAACATGTATATTGTAAAAGGCCACGTGTAATACTCCATCCCATTTAAATTATTAATTACCTGAGGCATTGCAGTACTGACGATCGTGCTGTCCATAGAGGCAAGGAACATCACTAAAAGAACCCCTGCGAGTATGAACATTTTCTTCTTTTCACTTAGAGTTTCCATCGTCATAAAATAATTATTACAAAAACTGCAATTTTCACTTACACGTTGAAATCTTCAGGACTATCCGGAGGAGGCAGGATCGTGGCTTTAATCATAAGCGCCTTCACCTGGGCCCTGGTGAATGCCCTCGTTGCAGATGCCCATTTATAGACAGCTTCTCGTCCGTTCAGAAGGCTGGCTTGTTTCATCAGCTTCTCTCCAAAACAAAGATTTTCTTCGGCTTCACTTTTTATTTTTTTCAGGAAATCCAGTGTTTGTGGGCAGGTAATTTTTTTGGTTTCAGTCATTAATCCCGAAATTTCATCCAGATAGTCCTTTGCTCTAGCATAGGCATATCGTGAAACATTCTCAGGATTCTCTGCAAGTTTGATCTCCCAGAATGCATTTGTCTCATTAAACATAGGACAAAAACTTGCCAAGAATGGACTAGTCGGTGCCACTCCACGTTTTGCTTCACCAGTACATACCGCATATAATCCATGATCTCCATTATCAGGAGAGGTCACTGTGATTATTCCATTGCTGGCATTCCCTACTGAAATGTCACCCCAAGCTCCGGATTTATTATAATTTTTATTAATCTCCTTCCAGGGACCGGGGGGAATAGTCCCTGAGTTGCGGAATATCATCTTCATATATTCCATATCTATCCGGCCGGATGCCCGACTTAAAACATTATAATGATAGAGATTCCGTTTCAGGCAACCACTGTACATACCCCTAAGCGCAGAAATAGCCTGGCCTTCACCCCCTTTAAACAAAGCTGATAATTTGAATCCTGAGAATCTTTCGGGGTACCAGCCCCCATGAGCGTCCCATTTCCAGTCTTTTTCTTTTTCCTGATCCTTTTGCATCCAGCCGGCCTTTGCAGCCTCTTTATGCATGGCGCTATTATTTGCATACAGAAAATCTGTCTCCCCCATATATCCCGATTCACGAATTATCACAGGTTCTTTCCTGCTTTCAAGAACGTAACCATAAGAACTGTCAGCGTAAAATCCACCAATTGTCCCGTTGTCCATCCCTGCATCTCCAATAGGACATTCTAGTTCCATCTGCAATGCCTCCTTCGCACTATTCGCGTACCTGAGTATATGAAAGACAGAAGTAGCTCGCCTCAATCCGTATCCCCAATATTTTTTCGGCTCAATCATCCTGGGCTGGCCACCATGTTCGATATAAGCCAGTCCCTTGTTGTTTATTCCGGGGAAACCAAACATATGCTGGCTGCCTACCAACACAATATCCCCTACTGCCGAGAAAGTAGTGAACATGAAATTGTTGCCCGTGTCCGGATATGCCATAATTACCACAGGAAAACTAGAGTCATGATCCCCTGAAGAACCGGTTACCAGCCTGCCATCTTTTGTCGCACTCCCCCAGGCACAGGCACCGGAGCACGCGATTGGAGGGGGGGCATCAGATATCTTATCCCCCCTTCCCATGTATGTTGTTCTTGGAGGCATGTGACCGGTCCATATCTCAAGAACGTCCATATATGACATTTCGATCCCCAGATCAGAGGCTCCCTCTGACCATCCCTTGCACATCTCGAGTATTTCCGGAGCGTACCTTCTAATTTGATCCTCCCATTTTCCTATTTCAAAGACTGCTTCTTCTGAAAATTTTCTTTGAGCTTTCTTTTCAATAATCCATCTACCATAGATCTGCACCAATTGCTGTGCATACTGATATCCCATCTCCCAACTTGAACCCTGAAGAATTACAACAGGACAAATTTCAGGAACCACAGGTGCATCATCAGCGAAATATATCTCAGTACCGTTTTTGGAAAGTATTGGCATCTCCACATCAAGCTTTTCGTCGGATTGGTTTTCAAGAAAGTTTAAAAGTGTATTTCCATACTTTATACAGACGTTAAAGCCATTTATTGCCATTTTCCATTCTTTTTTTGACCTTGTGAGGATTCCAACAGAGGAATGCCAACGGGCTTTGGAACATTCCAGCATTACCGCATTAAATTCATTAAGCCTTTGAATGTACAGGGGATCATTATAGTCCAACCTGGATAATTCCAGATTTACCCTTCCTAAAATAAGTTTGACCTGACTATATTTTGAGAAAGCCCTGACATAATCAAGATTCTTTATCATCCATGACATTCGGCCAGATGCCGGGCCTATGACCTGACCTTTCAGAGATGGTGCCCCATATTTCCCATTTTCCAGTGGATTCATTTTTCCTATCCCCCCAAGATATTATTTTTCGTGCAAACTATACAAACTGCCAATTATACTCTGTATTGTTTCCAATGAATTATTCAGGTCCTGAACGTCTTTTTCGGAGAGCAGATTCAGCTTATTTATTATTCTCCTTTGCAATTCGGATTTTTCCTCGATAATTACTTCTTCACCGGCTTCGGTAAGGTGGATTTTCACAACCCTCCTGTCATTTTCATCGTTTTTTCTCTCAATAAGTCCCTGTTCTTCAAGTTTATCAACAAGAAACGTGATATTCGGCTTTGAAACTTTTAATATCCTGCCTATATCACTCATTTTTGTTGGGCCATTTCGTAAAAGCACGGAGAGCAACGCTGACTGGCTGTCTTTATTAAACGATGTGCTGTCGTTTTCATCCCGGATTAGGTTTCGATAAATCAAGCCGAAAAGATCTGTAATTGATTGCGCAGTTTCTTCATTAGATTTCATAATACTCTCCTTAAATTAGTTAAGCTATTGAACTATTAAATAGATTAACTATTTAATTATTTAAGGTTTATCCTGGTTTATTATTGCACTCTTTTCTCACAACAACCTGATAGGAGATTACTCCAAAAACGCTTTCCCGAGATCTTGGCCTCTTAAAAATATTGGATTAAACTATCCATTAATATTCAGAATAGAGAGCATTAGTAAAAATTAAAAATTGAAGATTTATCAATATTGAAAAATTCTGTCTTAGTTATCTAAGAAAATTATTTATATTATACAATACTATAGAGCAGGTACTCTAGAGTGTTTGCTCAAGAGCAACCACTCTAGGAATCCAACCCAGGTGTTAGAAAACCGAAATCATCCTTTAAAAATGAAGAGAGAGAAAAGAATGCAATATAGAACAGTTCCAAAAAACGGCGATGAATTATCCGCATTAGGCTTCGGTGCAATGCGACTGCCGACAAAAAGAGGCAGGATCGATGAAGAAAAAGCGACTAAACAGATCAGGTACGCGATCGACAACGGGATCAATTATATCGACACAGCATTTCCGTACCATAATAATGAAAGTGAAAACTTTCTTGGGCGTGCTCTTCAAGAGAGGTACAGAGAAAAGATAAAGCTTGCAACAAAATTACCTGTGTGGGCTGTGAAATCAAGAGAGGATATGGATAAGTATCTCAATATTCAGCTTGAAAAACTTCAGACAGATCATATCGATTATTATATGCTCCATGGTTTAAATTCAGCAACCTGGGAGAAATCAAAGAAATACGGTGTTTTTGACTTTTTTAGCAAGGCAAAAAAGCAGGGAAAAATAATAAACGCCGGTTTTTCATTCCATGGAGATCGAAAAACATTCATAGAGATCGTAGACTCATATGACTGGGAATTCTGCCAAATCCAATATAATTACATCGATGAAGACGTTCAGGCAGGTAAGGAAGGACTTCTCTATGCAGCATCAAAAGATCTGGCCGTAATGATCATGGAACCGTTAAGAGGTGGAAACCTGGCGGATAAAATACCTGATGAAGTAACCAAGATTTATTCAGAAGCAGAAACGAAGAGAACTCCGGCAGACTGGGCATTTCGCTGGATCTGGAATCACCCTGAAGTTACCGTGGTTCTATCTGGCATGAACGATGAGAGACATATAGAAGAAAACATCCGGACATGTAACTCGGCATTTCCTAATTCAATGACTGAAAAGGAACTTGCAATTATGGATAAGGCAAAAGAAACATACAAAAAACTTCTCAAAGTGCCATGCACAGGATGCAGTTATTGTATGCCCTGCCCCTTCGGTGTCAATATTCCAATGTGTTTTGAATATTATAACCAGTACTACTCTGGAGGTAGCAAATTTATGACACGCGGCATATATGCATGTCACCTAATGGGAGTTATGGGAGAAACGGCAAATGCTTCACTATGTAGAAACTGTGGAAAGTGTCTAAAGGCATGCCCACAACATATCGCAATACCGGACGAACTTAAAAAAGCTACAAAAACACTTGAAGGCTGGCGGACAAAATTGATTATGCCACTTGCAAAGAGGCATCTGCCAACCGACATGAAAGAGTGAGGAGAGATAAACTCAATATATCCAGATCATCCAAAAAAATGGGAACAGAAAGATATGAACAGGGAATTATCTAAACCGGACAACAGGCAAAAAATACTTGATGCTGCTCTTCATCTCTTTACGACCAGAGGGTTTCATGCCACGCCTACATCGGCAATATGTAAAAAAGCGGATGTCGCTTCAGGTACCCTCTTCCATTATTTCCCGGATAAAACAACACTTATCGGTGAATTGTACCTTTCCATAAAAAGCGAGATGTCAAAAGTCTTCTCGGAGGCAGATATAAAAGACCTTCCGCTAAAAGAAAGAACCGAAAAGATTCTATGGGCATATCTGGAGTGGGGTATAGAGAATCCGGAAAAGGAGCAATTCGTAATGCAGTTCTGTAATTCCCCAAATATTGCTGAAGACGTCAGAAAAGAGGCACATTCGCAGTTTACATGGACAGATGAGATTATTGTCCAAGGGATCAAATTGGGAATTTTTGTTGATGTCCCCTTAGAGATTTTTCAGGTATATCTTTATCGAAGTGCAGCAGGTCTTTTGGAATTAATCCGTGAAAATAATACAGATTTACCACTGGAAGAACTGTTTAATTATTATATTCATGTTTTTTGGAATGGTGTTTTAAAATAGGACTATATTTGTTCTGACGAAGTTTGTATGGATTTGGATATTTTATAAATACAGAGTTACGAATCTGGCAATAATTCCAGTTTTCAGGGTTATTTTAAACCGCACTCTCTCTAAATTTCGATTAAATATACTTCAAATCTATCCAATTCTCCGGATCTAGAAGAACAGGAGTACTAAATGGAAAAAAAGGAAATTATTGGAATACTCAAACAAGTATCCGAAGGCGACCTCACAGTAGATGAGGCATTATTGCAATTTAAAACTGCACCGTTTGAAGATTTAGGCTTTGCCAAAATTGACAATCACAGGAGTCTCCGGCAGGGTATAGCTGAAGTTATCTACGGAGCAGGAAAAACACCACAGCAAATTGCAGAAATTGCTGCATCCATGCTGGCTAATGGTCAGAAAACAGTGCTGATAACCCGATTGAACAAGGAAAGTGCTGAATTTGTCAGCATTAAAATACCCTTACAGTATTATGAAACAGGAAATATCGGCATTGCTGGAGAACTACCCGAACCTGACGGATATGGAAAAATTGTCATAGCCACCGGCGGAACCAGCGACATTCCTGTAGCTGAGGAAGCGGCATTAACGGCAATGGCACTTGGAAATGGAATAATACGTCTTTATGATATAGGTGTAGCAGGTATTCACCGGCTGTTGGAACATGCAGATGATATCATGAGTGCACGTGTTATTATTGCCGTTGCAGGAATGGAGGGTGCACTTCCAAGTGTTATCGGCGGCCTTGCTGACTGCCCCGTGATTGCTGTTCCAACAAGTGTTGGTTACGGTGCATCCTTTGGCGGCCTGGCAGCACTGCTTTCAATGTTGAATTCGTGTGCAAGTGGTGTAAGTGTAGTGAATATTGACAATGGCTTTGGGGCAGGCTACCTCGCAAGTATGATCAATCACATAGGAGCAGAATAAATGAAAATGTTGTATCTCGAATGCAATATGGGTACATCAGGCGATATGTTGATGTCAGCACTTTTAGAATTGCATTCTGATCCCAAAGATTTTTTGCAAAGATTTAATGAATTAGAAATTCCCGGAATTTCTCTTCAAACACGACCAGCGATAAAATGTGGAATTACGGGGACGCAAGTTGTAATCACGGTTAACGGTAAAGAGGAAGAACACGGGGAGATTTCCCGTGAGCACAATCACAATAATGGACATTGTCATAATAACATGACTGAAGTTGAGCATATTATCAGCCATATAAAAATCCCCGATCATGTAAAGGATAATGCACTTGCCATTTACTCCCTGATAGCAGAAGCAGAAAGCCATGTTCATGGAAAACCAGTTAACCAAATCCATTTCCATGAAGTAGGAACAATGGATGCAATTGCGGATATCACTGGTGTCTGCCTTCTAATGGAAGAGCTTAATCCAGAACAGGTACTGGCATCACCTGTTCACGT
The DNA here is from genome assembly GCF_055145805.1 of Methanomicrobium sp. Taxonomy (NCBI): domain Archaea; kingdom Methanobacteriati; phylum Methanobacteriota; class Methanomicrobia; order Methanomicrobiales; family Methanomicrobiaceae; genus Methanomicrobium; species Methanomicrobium sp. Next base: position 17,195 of record NZ_JBSREC010000109.1, read on the forward strand.
GGGGTCAGGACATGTACATTGTGCACATGGAATTCTGCCGGTACCTGCTCCTGCAACAGCACATATTCTAAAAGATGTCCCAATATACGGCGGGACTATAAATGCCGAACTCTGCACCCCTACAGGAGCGGCGTTATTGAAACATTTCTGCTCTGGATTTTCATCTATGCCTGTTATGAGGGTGCAGAAGATAGGATATGGGATGGGGAAAAGGGATTTTGAGATTGCAAACTGTGTTCGTGCAATATATGGTTTGACATAAAAACTTAAAGTAGAATAAAAATAAATTGATTTTATCCTTAAATCCTATGAGTAAGTGATAAAAATAATATTTTATTTTTTTTCAAGTAATAATTTCACAAAACTCCCAAAACCTCGTCCGCCCCGTATCTCAAAACAATCTCCCTCGTCCGGCCCTTCGCCCTTACGCTCCTTAAATCGATAATCCTCATCGAATCGAACTTTTCAAGCCGCTCATAAAATATTGTATAGCCAATCGGAAACTTCTCTTTTGCAAGCTTATACAAAATCCCGGAAGTAAGAACCCCGACATTACTCCGGCTCTCCTCGGCGATCACCTGCAGCAGTTTCTTCTCCTCCGGAGAGAGAGCCGCAACTGCCTCCCGGAGATGAACATCCTTTGCTCCAAAAGAAGAGAGAGAATGAGTGACATCTTCAGGTATTACCTCCTTCCTTGCGGCTTGTTCGGCATTTACAACCGATCGCTTCACAAGCTCAAGGCCAACACGAACATCACCGGCTAAAACCGTCTTCTCGACAATCAAGCTCAATAATTCATCAGAAATTACTCCAGGATACAAACCCTGCGTTACTCTCTGACAAAGAATCTCCAAGATTTCATCGTGACCATATGGAGGAAAATATATGTCAACCGGTTGAAAAACGGATGATACTGCCAGATCTAACTTTCCCATGAAATCAATATCCATGTTGCTTACCGTCGCAATTACACCAAGCTTTGCGCCGGGGAACTCCTCGTAAATACGCAAGAGAGAATAAAGAGCATCATTTAGGTGGTTCTCATACATTAGGTAATTCGCATCGTCGAGACAGATGATTACACTCACCTGTGTCTCCACCAGGTGGTTTCCAATCTCGTTGTAGATTCTCCGGAACGCCACTCCTGAAGTTGGCGGATAATGCCCAAAAAGCCGATTGAATACTGTAGCAAATACAGAAAACCTCGTCCGGTCGTTTTTACAGTTAATATATATTGGAAGGATTCGTCTTGTTGCTTCCTCGATATCTGAAAAGAGCTTTCGGACCGAAGTGGTCTTCCCCGTCCCCGGAAGCCCACGGATCATGGAGTTGAATGGACGGCAGCCATTCATCGCCGGCCGGATGGAAAAGGCAAGTTCCCTCATCTGTTCGTCCCTAAAATTGAACTGTTCCGGGACATGATTAATCTCAAAAATTTCCGGGTCCTTGAAGAGAGTCTGGTCCCCCATAAGCAAATTCATCTTCATTATTTTTGAATGGGGAGAGGAGTATATATAGACGGATTCTGCGCTCGGTGAAAGTAAAAAAGGAGTTGCTACAATATTACTATAAATCATCTCCCTGTTTAACTCAATAAAAAATAAAGCAGAATTTTTCTATAAATTCAGTTTCTTTAAGAATTCTTATAATATTTATTATAACAATCCTTACAGATTGGTTTGGATTTTGTTGTCTTTGTCTTTATACCACACTTATGGCAATATTTCTCAGGATATTCGGAATTTTTAAATTTAGCCCAAAGAGGATAGCAATTACTGCAAAAGGGTTTTGAATTATCATAATCAATAGGTTCTCTACATCTAATGCAGTAGCCCATTTCACCTAAGATCGTATCCCCAAAACGTTCTAAAAATCCTTTTTTAGGAGCTTGTTTTAATATCGGCGATATTGATTTATTTTTAAATTGATTCTGGGTTTTCTGAGACCCTTCCCCTTTTAAATTCAGTTTGAAGACGGCCCGACTTTCTTCTATAATATTTTTAGCCTCTTTTAATGCTTTTTCATAAAGTTCAGGATCTGTTTCTTTTGAGAATTTAACCCCCATTTCATGATTATGTGTCTGAGAATGTTCATAGAGATTTAAGGAAGTGATTATCCCAAAAGATTCATTGATATAACATTTGGCATGGAGATTGTCACATTCCTGAAGTTTAATCCCAGAATTCTCCTTAAAAAAGTTATAATCATCTGTTGGAATTTTATCTCCTGAACGGTAAACAACCAATAAATCAACTTTATCTGAATCAACCCTCTTAATTGCCGTTTTAAAAATTTGAGATAATTTAAGATAAGGGCTAATCAGATAAAGAAATTTATCCGAGTTCTCGATTAATTCATTTAATTCAGAACTCGTTTTTAAATTATTCAAAAATTCTGCCATATTTATTCAGTTCCTAGAATATCTTCGTTTCTCGTTATTGCAGAAAAGGATTATTATTTAGGTCCATTTATGGTTTCATCTGCCATATTTCACTTTCACCCCCCATACAACTCTCGGTTAAATACCCCACAACATAATCTTTGATCGTCCCCGGTCGGGAAAAGATGTAGGACATTTCTCACAACTCCGAACTTCTCATGCCGCCGGGCAGAAAGCTCAACCGGATCAACTCGTTCCCTAAAAAACTGGTCAATATTCCGGCCGGGACAGGCCCCCCCAATCCAATGAGATCACCTAAAAACAATTTTTTTCTCTGGTATGATAAATCGTAAAGGATTTCAAAAGACTTTTTTCTCAGACAAATCATTCATATCTATGGATTTCTCTCTAGAATGGATTCAAGCAATAGCCACAGTAGTTCAGGCAATATTTGCGATCATCCTTGTAGGAGTGACAGTTGCATATGCGATTTCTACTAATAAAATGGCAAATGCTGCTGTAAAGCAAATTGAATACATTGAAAATGAAAATTATCGCCGTGTAGTTATTGACATACTCGAAAACACATACTGGTTAATATATCTACAAATCGAATTATGTCAATCATATTTGGAATTTAACTGCTTGAATACCTCTTTGAGACCAATAACGCCATATTTAAAAAAACAAACCCGTCCCCCTGACGAAATTCTAAAGAAATATAATGAAAAAATATTGGAATTTTCAGAAAGCTATGATAAATTGTTCACTGAAGGAAAGGAAATTGCTAGCCTCGCCTTTAAAAGATATGATTTGATTGAAAACCAATTTTTTGATTTCTGTAAAGACTTAATAAAAGATAATGATAGGACCGCATTAAATCTCAGTAATAATGTTCGTAGTTTCTTTGCTTGTACATTTGCCTCATCAGAATTAGATCTGACATATATAGATGATAATCAAAAAAATGACGTATTTAACTTTTTTACAGAGAATAAAGACAAACTTTCAGAATTCCTTATCGAAAAAGGATTTTCAGAAGATATGGAAAAATATTCTCGAATAAAAAAAGAGCTCATACCATTAATTGATAATTATTTAACGCTCCTGAATAATCTCTTTGAAGAATGGAAAAATGAGTATAATATTATAGATTCTGAATTTAAGAAACCCTATTCGTTTCCTTTATAATCAGAATAACCCCAATTTTTCAAAACCATTCCAAACTTTCAGAAAGTTTGCCAATGACGTCCCTCATTGCCAGAGCTTCATCAAAATAGCAACAAGACCACCGGCACCGGCCCCGACCCCGGCGGAGATCTGCCTCTCGCGGCCCGCCGACTCCGACTTAAAACCTTCGAGATCCCGGATGCGGTTCTCGTGGTCCCCGATGGACTCCTTCATCTCCTCAAGCGTCCTGCAGATCCACTTCACGTCCCGGTTCGTCTCGACGATCATGTCCCTGTTGCTCTTCTCTTCTTTCATTGTGCGTTTGCTCACTCCTGCGGATAAATTCGGCAGAATCAGGGATAAATCGAACTGTATCAACTATCTGATACAGTCACGCTAATTAGCCAAAAGGACGAGTAACTAATTGCCTGTTCCAGTACCCGGGGAAAAGGCAGGCAGGAGAAAAAACGAATGGCAGATTTCATCGAAACTTCCAACACCAAGTCAGCCACTCGTGAGCTTGCAAACCCCATCGCAGACGTTGCAACTTTCCAGAGTATCATCCAGTCGGTGATCAATGACAATCCCTTCGGCTGCACCGCTTACACTCAGAGCGGTGTGTCGCATGACGGGGTAGAGGTCAACCGCGAGAGTTATACCGCGAAGATCGTCTTCGAGGATAATGCGGCAGAAAAGATCGGAACTCTTTCCGTCAAGTGTCCCACTGTCTCTTCAATGAACAGTGCTGCCGGCGCAATCGTTGCAGACGCCGATCTTGCCGTTGCCGTCGGCGGTGATCCCGTCCGCGATGCAGACAGCGATACTTATTCCTGCCAGCTCAAGTGCCATGACGCAAACAGCGAAACCTACTATGTCACCTTCAGTCGTGACAAGGTCAGGGTCAGTTCTTACGAGGACGACTCCATCCTGACCGTTGTCGAGACCTGGGCCGACACTGTGGCCGCTCTTGCCTGAACAGAATTTCGAACACCGGGGAGGGAGGCTCTTTTCGACTCCCTTTCCGGGGAAAATAAGCTTATTTTGGGCTCTTTTTGAGGCTTTTTTAAGATCAGATTTTGCCTTCTTGAGACTTATTTTCACAAGAGGCCATTACTTCAGCTATTTTTAAGATTAAAGCCTAATTTATCGGTTTTCATATCGGCCCGTAGAAGCCCTTAAAATTTTCAGACGATGTTTACCCTGTCTGAACCTGAAATAATCCATTCAGAGGCTTCTGTGTGGATCGAAAAAACGGCGATTTGGGCTTTTTTTGACAATATATATGATTTTGGGTAACAATCAGAATAATCCTACATTTTCGGGCAGGATCAAAAATTCTTATCATAACTTAGAAGCAAGAATCTTTAATGATCACTCAACAACAATTCAGAGAAATCTTTTATCCTATGGAATGGATTTTCCGTTTCTTAATTCTAATACTGCTTTGCGTTGTTTTATCATATGTAGCAGTCCCCGAGAACTACTTCGCAATATTGGTTGTCTACTGGGGCCTGATCATCGGCATCATTCTTTTGTTTGGTGTTCAGTTTTATAATATCTGGATTTTTTGGAAAGATGGGAATAATAAAAATTAAAAAACAAAAAAATTATTC
>NZ_JBSREC010000110.1:0-9572 GCF_055145805.1 Methanomicrobium sp.
GTTTTAACCCTGTTATTAATTTCTTAAAACAGGCAGCGAGAGATCCTGATGTGATTGCAATTAAACAGACATTATACAGGGTGGGTAAAAATTCACCTGTTGTAAAATATCTTATGGAAGCGAGGGATAACGGGAAACAGGTCTCTGTCATAGTCGAATTAAAAGCCCGTTTTGATGAAGAAAATAATATTGAATGGGCTAAAAAACTGGAACATGCCGGTGTCCATGTCGTTTATGGTATAGTAGGTGTGAAAGTTCATGCAAAATTATGTATGGTTGTCAGACGTGAGAAGGGAAGACTTACTACATATGTGCATTTTGGAACAGGAAATTATAATCCTATAACTTCAAGGATTTATACTGATCTGGGTATAATAACCTGTGATAAAAGTATTGGTTCTGATTCGGCAGATCTATTCAATGCCCTCACCGGACATTCCGGTAAAAAGAAATATGAATCACTTCTGGTTTCTTTTCAAAAGACAGGAACGATGAGAGATGATATCATCGGCTATATAGATGAAGAGATAAAACAGCATAATCTTCACGGCAAGGGATATATTGCATTTAAACTAAACCAGCTTGTTGATCCAAAAATTATTATGGCACTCTATAAAGCATCTCAAAACGGAGTGAAAATTGATCTTCAGATTAGAGGAATATGTTCCATTCGCCCCGGGATTAAGGGAATAAGTGAAAATATTACATGTACATCTATAGTAGGACGTTTTTTGGAACATTCAAGAATACTTTACTTTAAAAATAATGAAAATGGAATCATTCTGACGGGAAGTGCTGATATGATGCCACGAAATCTTGATAAAAGAGTTGAAATTCTTGTTCCTTTGACAAATCAGAATATTCGTGAGGAGACATTAAGAATTCTAAAAATACATCTTTTCGACAATGTAAATTCAAGGAAACTGCTTTCAGACGGAACCTATGAGCGGGTTAAATGCGGCGATAAACCCTTGTGTGATTCTCAAAAATGGATGATAGAACACAGGGGTGAGTGGAATGACAGCCACCCCTGAGAATGCATTAATGATTGAAAAAAACCATATCATTTTTTATTTCATTCTTTGTTCTTAAAAAAAGGATGCCTGAAAATATGTTGGATAATATCAACCTTGGTAAAAAAGTATCAAAGGAACAGTATGATGAGGAAAAGGATTCTCTGAAACTGAGACTTGGTGAAATCCAGCGTGATCTTAAAAGTGCAGATATCCCTGCTATTATAATATTTGAAGGGTGGGATGCATCAGGAATCTCTGAGATTTGCAATAAAGTTATTCATAATATTGATCCAAGGGGATATACACTGTATCCTACCGGGAAACCAAGTAATCTTGAGATATCAATGCCTTTTTTCTGGCGTTTCTGGACAAAAATACCTCCAAAGGGACATATTGCAATTTTTGACAGAAGCTGGTACAGCAGGATTTTATATGAAAATATAAAATATGCGGAAAAATGCAGGAAAGCTATTAATTGTGCCGAAATCTTTGAGAGGCAGCTACATGATGACGGGTATTTAATAATAAAATTTTTTATACATATCTCAAAAAAAGAGCAGAAGAAAAGGTTTGAAAAAAGCATTAATGATCCCTGCCTCAAATATTATCTTAAAAATTCGGACTGGAATCCTAAAGAGGATTATGACAAGTACTACCCATATATTGATGATCTTCTTAATCAGACAAATACAGAATATGCTCCATGGAATATCATTGAGGCTGATGATACAAATTATGCTGTTATTAAGGCATACAAAATAATTATAAAATTAATTGAGGATGCTTTGTGCTGTCAGAAAACATCTGACAATTATTTTGCTCAGATGAAAACTGCATATCATCCGGAAAAATTTACCCTGCCTGATGCAAAACCACAAAATCCACTTCAAAAGCCCAAATATTCTAAGATAAAAGAGAAATATGGGGGAAATCTGAGAATACTTCAGGCAGAACTCTATAAAAATAAAATTCCTCTTATAATTCTTTATGAAGGATGGGATGCAGCAGGAAAAGGCGGGGCAATAGTCAGATTAACAGAGTACATTAATCCCAGAGGTTACAGGATAATACCAGTGTCGGCGCCGACAGACTCAGAACTCCGATATAATTATCTCTGGCGCTTCTATAATAATCTTCCAAAACCCGGACGAATAAGAATTTTTGACAGGAGCTGGTATGGCAGGGTTCTGGTCGAAAGAGTGGAGGGGTTATGTTCCGACTATGAATGGCAACGTGCATACCATGAGATAAATGAATTTGAAGCTCAGATTGACGACTGGGGAGGTATTTTGGTGAAATTCTGGATGCATATTGACAAAAGTGAACAGCTCAGAAGATTTGAGCAACGTCAGTATAATCCATTCAAGCAGTGGAAAATAACAGAAGACGACTGGCGTAACAGAGCAAAATGGGATGATTATGAATCTGCAGTATCTGATATGATAAGGCTTACAAGTACAGAAGCCTGTCCCTGGAATATTGTTCTTGGAAATAACAAATACAATGCAAGAATTCAGACACTTGCAACAATCTCAGAGGCAGTAAAAGCCCGGCTTTCGGAGATGTAAATATGAGAGAGAGAAACTGCACTAAATGTGATCAGGGATACTGCCTGTATGCCGCAAAGACAGTTCTTCCTCTTCTTGCTGCACTAAGTGCCGAAACAGAAGGTGTGAAGAAATCTTTGGATATTGAATATATCCACCGGTGCAGGGTTGCCACAAGAAGAATCAGGGCCGCTTTAAATCTTTACGAGGATTGTTTTCCTCCAAAAAATTTTAAGAAGTGGAAAGATGAGATTCATTATGTAACAAGAGCATTAGGAGAAGCAAGAGATAAGGATGTACAAATTGAATTTCTGGAGTCTTATATAAAAAATCTTAATAAAAATGTTACGAAAAAAGAAATTTCTGTTTTTACACCTGAGAAAAAGAAAAACCAACAGGACAATTCTGATGCAACAACAATTATCATCGCCGCCGGTCCGGATATGGATGCCTCAAGACAACATTTCACAGTTTTTCAAAAATTATCTCTTTTTGTTTTTAAAATTTTCAGAATTAATAAGCAGGAACATTCAATAAAGCAAAATGATTATTCTGGATTTTTTTCATTTAATAATCCGTTTTTACCAGGTCTAGAATGCCTAAAACTCCGGATTGAACAGGAAAGGGAAAAATTGCAGCCTTTTATTGTCAGAGATATAATAAAACTTGAAAGAGCAAAAACAATTGAGAAATTCGGGGATTATCTTCAGAAGATAGTTGTAAAGGCAAAAATTGAAAATATTGATATTCACTCTCCCTATGCATTTGAAAATGCTTTTTATCATATATCCTTAAAGATAGAGGAAATTTTCTGGTATGAAAAGTTTATTGGAGATCCAGATGATAAAAAACAACACCATGCAATGCGTATCGCAGCAAAAAGACTCAGATATACCCTTGAAGCATTCTCTGATCTTTATGACGGGGCACTTAAGGAGAATATCAAATCAATAAAAAGACTTCAGGATATACTTGGAGATATCCATGACTGTGACGTATGGGCGGATTTTTTAGTGAAATTTCTTGAAGACGAGAGACAGCGATCAGTTCAGTATTTCGGAAATCAAAATTTTTTCAGAATAATTATCCCGGGAATAGTAAATCTTCATGATGAAAGAGTAAGTAAAAGAAAAGATCTTTATTATGAATTTATAAAGTACTGGGAAGAACTAAAAGAAAAAAAAGAATGGGACTCTTTAAGAAAAATAATATCCCTTCCAATCCAGTCTTCATTTTACCATCTTGTTGATTCCACAGAGGAAGGTGAACTTAAAATTGCATTGATTGGAGACGTACATGCAAATCTCCCTGCTCTTGAGGCAGTTTTATCTGATGCAAAAGAAAGGGGAGCAGCAGCAATTATCAATACAGGCGATTTTGTGGGTTATGGTGCTTTCCCTGAAGAGGTTATCTCACTCTTAAGAAAAGAACATGTAATAAGTGTAATCGGAAATTATGATCTCTCTGTTTTAAAGCAGGGAAAAAAAGAAAATCATAAAAAACCAAAAAACAGGTCTAAACGTATTTCAATAAAATGGGCTTATGACAATCTTTCAAATGATAGCAGATTGTATCTAAAATCACTTCCAAAGTACATTAAAATAAATCTCAGAGACAAAACCCTGTATATTACGCATGGCAGCCCTGAATCAGTTAATGAATATATCACTGATGAAACATCTCTTCCAAGATTGAAAGAATATATTAAGGCAACCGAATCTGACATAATTGTTTCAGGACATTCACATGAACCTTTTGCAAAGGAAATCGAAAAAAAATGGTTTATTAATACAGGCAGTGTCGGACGGCCTGAAGACGGAGATCCAAGAGCATGTTACGCTTTATTAACCCTTGAACCGTTATCCATCTGTCACATAAGAGTCCCATATGATATTGAAAGAGCCGTTGAGGGGATCTATAAAAATAATCTCCCTGAAGCATTTGCACGTATTTACAGGGAAGGAAAACCTCTGGATATTATAAAATACGGAGGAGATGAATAGGTTCTATGAAATGCCGGAAAATAGATGAACTACAGAAAATACTGGCTGAAAAAAAGGCGGATACAAAACATCCGCTTCATGTCACATGGCTTTCGGAGAGATTATTTGATGAATTAAAACCCCTTCACCAGATGGGAGATAAGGAAAAAGAGTATCTTCTCTCTGCCGCAATGCTGCATGACATAGGTCTTTTGATCTCAATTAAAGGTCACCACAAACATTCAGGTGATCTAATTCTCAACTCTGAAATATCTGGTACAAATTTATATGACAGGAAAATTATTGCAAACATTGCCCGATATCATAGAAAATCACTACCATCTCTTAAACATGAAATTTATAATGAACTTTCCGAAGAGGATAAAAATCTTGTATCTATACTTGCATCAATTCTAAGAATTGCTGACGGACTTGACAGAACCCATCTTTCTCTTGTAAAAGATATAAAGGTAAAAACAGACGAAAGTCAGATTTGTATATCTTACATTTCCGAAATGAGATTTTTACCCGAAGAAGTGGCTGCAATAAAAAAGGGTGATCTTCTTGAAATTGTATTTAAAAGAAATGTGGTGATTGATTGGAAGAAAATTTAGTTGAAAAAGTAGTTGCATTTATTGACCTTGGAACAAATTCTGCCCGTCTTTTAATTGTTCGCCTGAATTCGAATTATTCATATTCTGTTTTAAGAAGACAAAAAGAGACAATCCGTCTGGGGCAGGGGGAGTTCATAAATGGATTCCTTGAAGATTCTGCAATGGACAGGGCAGAAATTGTCTGTAGACAATTTGTTGAAATGGCTAAAAGTTTTGGTGCAGAAGAAATAATTGCGATTGCGACATCAGCTACAAGAGAGGCTCTAAACAAAAAGGAATTTCTCCAGAGAATTAAAACAAAAGCTGGGTTGTCACTGGAAGTTATCTCCGGAACTGAGGAAGCAAGACTAATTTATCTGGGTGTCTCAAGTGGGATTCATATTGGTGCCCAGAATTACTTTTTTATAGACATCGGTGGTGGCAGCACAGAAATAATTGTTGGAAATCAGTTTGATTACCATATATTAAAAAGTTTTAAACTCGGTGCAATCAGAACCACAAATTTATTCTTCCCCTTTAATTATTCAAAAAGCGTTACAGAAAATCAATTTGATGAAATTAAAAAGCATGTTCTTGACAAATATGGACATACTTCAGGAATTATAAAAAAATATAATCTGTCCGGAGCTTTTGGAAGTTCCGGCACCATTCAGGCACTTGTCGAAATAAAAAACCGTGTTGACTCCATAAATAAAGAGATTCAAAGTAATGATTCTATTACAACAAATGAACTACTAAATGTCATCCTTTATCTTTGTAGTAAAAATCTTGCAGAAAGAAAAGTTGTTCAGGGTATAAATCCTGAACGTGCAGATATAATCATCACCGGTGCGATAATACTTTACACTATTCTCAGTCAGACAGGGATTAAAGAGATAAAGGCTTCTGAAAGAAGTCTTCGTGATGGTCTTTTAGTCGACTATCTGACAAAACTTCCCGGGTTTCCACACTCAAAACAGATGCCAATCAGAAAAAGAAGTGTAAAACAGCTTGGCAGATCATGCAAAATTGATGAAATTCATGCAGAAAATGTTATCCGGCTCTCAATGTCACTCTTTGATTCTGCAAAGGGACTGGGACTTCACAATCTCGGCGACAGAGAGAGAGAAATTCTGGAATATTCCGCTTTTCTGCATGATGTGGGACAGTTTATATCATTCTCACAGCACCAGAATCATTCCTATTATGTTATCACTAATGCACCTCTTTTAGGTTTTAATCAGAATGAAATTGAGATGATAGGAATAATAACCCGTCATCACAGAAAAAAAATGCCGAAGAAGACTGATGTAAAATTGAAAAATCTAAAAGAAGATGATCAAAATGCAGTAATCCTGCTCTCCACAATTCTCAGAATGGCAGAGCATATGGAAAGAAGTCACGATGGGAGGGTCAAAAATGCATCATTTGCACGGTCAGGCAGTAAAATTGTTTTAAATGTCGAATCTGAAAGCAAATGCTACCTTGAATTATGGTCACTCGAGGAGGATATGCCAATTTTTAAGCGTGTATTCGGAAAAAATCTTATTATTAAAATTATATATCTTATCGATTCAAATGAGGTTTAGATCCCCAAAGATATATATTTAATATACTCACCAATATTTTATTGCAGTTAACAATATATTCAACTTTTAAAAGATATATTCCTTGGTGTTTTAAATGTATATGATTTATTTAATGTATTTTTTTAGGAGTTACTAAAATGTTAAATGTACTCCTTGTAGATGATGAGAAAACTCTCCTCGAAGCAACATCAATATATCTTAAGCGAAGGGAGAATATTGGAACTGAATTTTGTTTTTCCCCGGGAGAGGGTCGTTTAAAAATAAAAGAGAAAAAATTTGATGCAATTGTTTCAGATTATGATATGCCTGAAGAAAACGGAATTGAATTTCTTAAAAGCTTAAGAGAACAAAATAATTCAATTCCCTTCATTCTTTTTACAGGAAAAAGCAGGGAAGAAATCGCCATTGCAGCAATAAATAACGGTGCTGATTATTACATTCAAAAAGGAGGAGATGTAAGAACTCTTTTTTCAGAGCTTGCAATAATGATAAGGAAATCGGTTGAAAGAGATCGAAACATAAAAAAAATTGATCATCTGAATAAAATCTTTTATACCTTAAAGGAGGTGAAAAATGCCATAACAGATTCAAAAGACCTTGAATTTATGCTCAAATCTATTTGCAGCGTGATTTTAAACTCAAAAGGATATTATAATGTAAGAATTGTTCTGTTTGATTCTCCGGGAAATATTACAGCATCAGCACAATCAGGATTTGGTGATGACTTTAAAGATATACTTGGATGGCTTAAAAAAGGAGAACTTACAGGATGTGCAAAATCCGCACTTGAAACCAGAAAAATAATTTATTCTGAAAGATGCTCTAATTCATGCAGGGATTGTCCTTTAAGAAAAATTCATGAAGATAAAGGAGCAATTACAACATGTCTTGAATATGAAAATAAAATCTATGGAATAATATCTGTAACAATTCCAACAGAACTGGTATCAGACCCTGACGAGCACTCCCTTTTTGAAGAGATTGCAAAGGATATTTCAGGTGCAATACATAATTATGAACTTGAAGAACACAAAATCTATAGAAATTCATTAAAAACAACAGGAAATAAATTGAATCATTTAAGTAATTCTATTCTTGAAGAAATTTATAAAAACACTGCGCTTATATCAGAGAATCTTGCCCTTGCTGACAATGATTTACCTAATGATATATTGAAATATATTAATTCAGCCGCTTCTGCAAATGAAATAATAAGATCAGAAATTGTATTTGCCAGAGATTACCAGAATCTTGGTTTATATGAACCCAAATGGCAAAATATAAGAGATGCTTTTCTCAAACACTCAGGCATTTTATCAGATGAAAAAATAGAATATAAAGTAGATACAGGCAACCTTGAAATTTTTGCAGATCCCATGCTTGAAAAGATCTTTGAAAATTTAATTAATAATTCAATAATACATGGAAAATATGTTACAAAAATAAAAATGTCTTCATATGAAAAAAATAATTTTTGTTACATTAATTTTGAAGACAATGGTCGTGGAATACAGGATTGTCTAAAGGGAGAGATATTTGAAAAAAACTCTGTGAGATATGAGGGATTTGGCCTTTTCCTTACAAAAGAGATCCTTGAGATAACAGGAATATCCATAAAAGAAACCGGTATATATTCAAAAGGTGCAAAATTTGAAATTAAGATTCCAGCATGTTTCTTTAAAACGAATGAAAAATAAAAGAATGTTGTTTGTAACAAGAATAATTTTCAATAAAAAACAGATATAATATTTTTGGCAGATTATATATGCTGACTTTAAATCAAAGATTTTTCTGGCAGAAAAAACCGGTATTAGCCAGAAAATCTGTCACTGCGTCCACACCGCCATCAATATATATCGCACCAGAAATCGCTTCAATGCACTCTGCAAGAACGCGCCCTGAAGTCCATATATGCTGTTGTTTTTCTCCTTTTCCCCAAATCACATAATTGTGAAGCCCTAAAGATTCCGCGAGATTCCTGAGACGGGTCATATTAACCAGATCCGTTTTTTTGGTTGTAATAATTCCCTTTTCGTGTTCCCCTTTCTCAATTAAATGTGATATTACAACAACATCTATTACCGCATCTCCAAGTGTCGCATAAGCATCCATATAATCATAATCCGGAAGACCTTTCTCTTTTGCATATGCATGCCTTGTTAATGCACGAATCAGATATTTTTCATCCGAAAAAAAATAGCCGATTTTTTTTTGAAGCATTTCCAGATTGAATTCATTCATTATTTGAAGATCTGCCATAAAACTTTTCCAGATTGTAAACGCTGTAAAATAAAAATCTCATTTATATCGGCAACAAATTATCTCTCAGAAATTATGCATAACCTGTGATCTCATACTCGATTGATGATGATTTTTCTGCACACTCCTGCCCATGTTCTATCATATTCTCAATCATTTTTTTTAGCATTGCAGGATATACTGCACCTACAATCTCACCTACCGGTTTACCTCCACAGAAGTATTTAAAAGTAGGTGTGGACATTATGCCATAGCGATCACGAATCCATGTATTTTTTTCTACATCCAGTCTGCCAAACATTATATTTTTATTAAATTCCAGGGAATATTTTTCAAAATAAGGCATCATTGTTCTGCAGTGAGAACAATTTTCACTAAAAAACATAACTATTGCAGGCTTTATATTTCTTTCAACAACCTTTTCCCAGTTTATGTCATTTAGATCGGCAATCTCTCCTCCCATTTTATCTCCCCCCCAGATATATGATAAGATATTCCATATCGGACTTATAGTTTTTTATCTGCCATAAATCCTTTTGGGCTAATATATAATTGCGAAAAAAATTATTTGTTTTTTAATGCAACA
>NZ_JBSREC010000111.1:0-11412 GCF_055145805.1 Methanomicrobium sp.
CTATGATGCATGAAAGAGGCGCAGATGCCCTGTGCATGCACAATTGCAGGTTCAGATTCAGGGGGAGGTGCGGGAATAACAGCTGATATTAAGACATTTTCAGAACTCGGGGTCTGGGGTTGTTCTGTTATAACTTCTGTTACTGCACAGAATCCCGCAAAGGTTGCAGATGCATGGCATCTAAAACCAAAAGCTGTATCCCTGCAGATTGAAACAATTCTGGAAGAGTATAATGTCGCGGCTTTTAAAACAGGAATGCTTCCCACATCAGGAATAATTGAAGCAGTTTTTAATTCTGTTCCAAAAGACACTCCTATTGTCACCGATCCCGTAATGATCGCCACAAGCGGCAAAAAACTCATCGATGAAAAGGCTTTTTCAGCGCTAAAAGAACTTCTTCTGCCCCGCTGCACAATAATAACCCCAAACATTCCGGAAGCCTGTGCAATATCAGGTTTAAAAAATATATCATGCGAGGATGAGATCATAAAGGCAGGTAAAATAATCCTTGAAATGGGAGCAGAAAACGTTCTTATCAAAGGCGGGCACTTAAAGGGAGTACTCTCGGAAGACTATCTTATCTCATGCAAAGATGTAATTAAATTTTCAGGAGAGAGATTTCCCTATGACATCCACGGCTCGGGATGCTGTCTGTCATCGGCAATAACTGCAGGACTTGTGAAGGGAAATAATATTCAAAAATCCTGCAGGGATGCCAAAACATTCATTGAATATTCTATAAAAAATGCTTATCCATCCAGAAGTGAGCTTTACAGCATCAATCCGACCACCATAAATAAAGATTTACCAAACAAAAAACATTATATCTCCAAAGATTAGATTAGAAAAAAAGGTTAAGATGTTGGATAACGTAGACAATGCAATATTAAGTGAACTGGCAAAAGACGGCAGAACGTCTATGGCAGATCTTGGAAAAAAGCTTAGCATAGCGCCTTCAACAGTTTTTAAGAGAATTGAAAAATTAAAAACAAATGGCATTATTCAGCGTTTTACAATTGTGGTGAATCCTGAATTTTTTAAAAATTCAATAATAGTCTTTCTTTCAATATCGGTTGATCCTTTGCTAAAGCCTGATGTGGAACATTTTCTTTTGCGAATGGATCATATTCTGGAAGTTTATGAAACACTCGAGCCAAGCGATTTTCTGGCAAAGGCACGCGTCCATGAGATCTCCGAACTTAAATCCGACATTCTGATACCTTTAAGCGAACTTTCAGGAGTAAGAGACATAAAACCGATTTTGACAGTAAAAAAAGTTAAAGAGCAATTCTGGAATATGGAGGAATACGATTTACATGGAAATTGAACTTATGCAGCAGCTGCTTGCAATAATTACACTTGTTCTCGGCGGAGCACTACTAATATATCTTTATGATGCTTACAGGGTTTTAAAGCAACAGAGCCTCCTTCTGCTGATTTACGGAATATTTATGCTCATATTCGGAATTGTTCTGACCGATATTACAACACTTTTCACACTGGAATCATTCTGGATGTTCTGGTCAGCATTATTCTCACGTTTTCTGGTCATAATCGGAATATGCACAATAATATACTCAATACTAAGGAGCTGAAATCAAATGTCGGATACCAGCTCATTTGCGCGAGACTGGCAGCTTTTGAAACTGTCGCGTGACTGGAAACCGGCTGACAGATCAAGTGAAATTTTAGGAGTACTTATCAGAGAGAATGATATTCTGGTGAATGAAAAAATTGAGAGAATTGTGAAAAATATTGGAAAACGTGATGCTGAGGAAATATTAATGAGAATGCATCCAAAAATGGAAGTAAATGCAATTCTGGAAGGGATACTTCTTGTTTCAGGAATTGATTATGAGATATCCAAAGATAAAGCCCGCAAAAGGATTATGATTAAAAAAGAGATGAAAAACAATATCTCAAAAGCCTTTTCAGACAACAAAATCAGCGCGGCTTATATAAAAGGATTTATAAAATCCATAATTCCGGAATCGGAAATAACAGACAGAGGGGATCATTTTACACTAATCATTGAATAAAAAAGAAATATTTCACCATAAAAATATTTTTAGTCCTCTTTTAACCACTATTTTTTCTGAATTTATGCATTTTCGAAATAATATTTCATACGAACCATAATCCCCGCCCTATATTTATAAATTGAAAATAACTCAAAACGTTTTTAAATATATGAGGTTGATATACTATTGTTAAACTAAATTATGCCCCCATCCATAAACAGGACGGCATAAAGGTGATTTATTATGAGATTTACAGAAAGAGAAGAGGCAGTCTCACCGGTTATCGGTGTTATCCTCATGGTCGCAATTACAGTCATTCTCGCAGCAGTAATTGCAGTATTTGTATTCGGTCTCGCAGGAGACTTAGAATCAAGTGCACAGAAAGATGCACGTCTGACTACAGGTGTAAATAATGCAGGATTAGTTACATTTACAGTCTTTTCAGGTGCAGATGTTGGGGAAATAGACTATCTCCAATGGACAAATGGTACAGGCGTTGATAACATGGCATCGCCATCAGTAGGAACTTTTAATGTAACCACATATCCAAAATCTGGAGAAAAAGTTGTATTTACTGCTTTCTTCAATGATGGTACTTCACAGGTAGTTGGACAATCAACCTAAACATAATTTTTTTTATTTACTATATTCTCTAAGTTTGTTTGGACTATTTTTTATTTTAATTTGTTTTAAGTGCCTGCTTAATCTGTTTTTTAAAATCAAAAATGATGCATTATATAAAAATTAATCAAATTATATCTTATAAATAGAAAGTCTTCTAAATCCAATTTTTTTGCATTTTATCTCCATTCAGGAATTTAGGCAACTCTAAATATTCCGACTTTCCCTGAATTTATCCTTATAACAAATTTAGCCGAAAAGTTACAGAAATGCCAGATTTAAAAGAATTTAATTGAATGAAAATACGGTTTTTTTGGAATTTGTATCCTATAATCAGGAAATCATTCCAGATATTTCTTTAAACCCAAAATTGCTTCCAGTTCAGACTTTCCACCGCACTTCTTTGCAATCCCGAGATTATAATCTATAAGTTCCTTAAGCACAGGATCATGAGTAATAACATACCTTGTAGCATGAACAGTTGCCTCAACAATACTGTTAAAACCGCGATTTACAGGGTGAAGATTCAGATTTATTATTTCCTCTTTCAAAATAACAAGTTCAAAGATAAAAGCCTCTTTTGTCTCCTGTAAAAGTTCTGCCTTAAATAGAATCCAGGCTTCCGCATCCTTTAACCTGTAAAATGTTATATCCTCAAAAGTCTCTTCTTCAAAAAAATCCTCTTCCAGATCCTCAAATGCGGTTTTCACATAAATTACAGGATCAAATACAAAACTGGCAACAAAAAGTCCGTCTTCCAGAACATTTTCTGCAGTGTGTGATCCTTTAAAGAGCACGATTTTTAACGAACCGCCCCGGTTTATGATCCCGATTGGCGCTGCATTCTGCTTTGTCGTTGCTATTATCTCATTTATTCCTTCGGTTAAGAGTCCCATTCCCATCCCTCCATAAGTGCAGTGAAGATCCCTGCTATTGTTATATCGGCTATTGAACCGGGATTAATGCCTTTCTTTAAACACAGGATATCAAACTCCTCTGCAGACATTTCACCGGATAATACTTTCCCTGCCGTCTCCTTCGTCCATAATGAAACATTTCGCCCCAGTTTTTTTGTTACAAACGTATCCTCATCTGTTGCCAGAAGTGACATATATGCATCAGGGATTGCATCCTTACCCTTTCCTGAAGAAAGAAGATAATCAGCAGTTTTTCTTGTAAGATCAAACCCTGATATCCACTCCTTTGACACCATATCGCAGCCGGAGGAATATTCCATGACATCATAAAGGGTCATATTCTTCTCCCGAAGCATATCCAGAACAGCAGGATCATTCACATCCATCTCATCCGAATCATTCATCCGAACCTGTGTTAAGCCGAATGCTTTATAGAATGAAACGGCGTCCTCAACCGTAGTCTTTTTGATTAGCTCTTTTGCACCCTCAATTCCACTACCTGCAATTAAAGGAATTAAAAGAATAAATGCACCAAAATGAGTGTTGCCTCCTGAGTGGGAATTTGTAAGAGAGACAGAATCATATATCAGTTTTCCTATTCCGATCCCTTTCAGGTCTTCATAATTTTCTGCCTTCTCAAAAGCAGATCTTACAAGAATTGCAGATGCAAGAAAATGTTCAAGAAAGGTATCTTCATAATCATGATACCTGTCAACATTGCCGGGTTTTGTTTCTGCACAGACCTCAAGCATCATTGCAAGCTGTGCAAGCTCAGCAGGATTTGTCTTCAGTTGTTTCATCAAATACCTTCTTTAAAATATTTTCAGAAAGGCGGTGTTTATATCGCATATAATCTGCATGTGTCAGACCCTCCCGCTTTAGGGATATATCGCGAAACATGCACGGCGTTGAACTCTTACAGCACCACGCAAGACTTCCAAAACAGGTGCTCTCACCTGATGAAAGGGGAGTATTTGCAACCAAAGAGATCTTTAAATCATGATACTCTTTTGGTGACATCCCTATTCTTTTTAAGGTGGGAATAAGAGCACACTGCTTAACAGGCATACAGCAGAATGTAAGACTTCTGATATCTCCCCCCCGGCATAACTGCTTTGGCGAGTTGTACCAGCCGGATTCATCTGCATATCTTTCTATTGATTTATTCAGATGCTCAAGTGTATTATTATCCGCATTTCTTGCAAGTGAAACCAGATCAGCCCCGTGTGCAAGCAGATCCTTCATTTTTTCAAAGGTGTTTACCGAATTATTGGCAATAATTATCAGAGGGCAGTTGTTTCTTATTTGTTTGAGCTTTTCATTCCCAAAATCCATCAGATCAACATGAATTATGTCTGCACCGGCCTTCCATATTTTCCGTGCAAGAGATGCATCATTATCTGCCACACCGGCACGAATCTTAACCGAAACTGTTGCGCCTGCCTCTTTTAAAGCCCTGATTATATCTGCAAGAGTATCTGTATTTTTAAGAAGATACTCTCCGCTGCCGGCGTGAATCATCGCCTCCTGACGACAGTGTGCATCGATCTCGTATATGACCTCATTTCCAAGTACTGAATATATATTTAAAAAAGACTCAGGGGATGTCCCGCGCAGGTTAACACCGGGTATTACATCAGTATCTTTGAACTTTTGGATTTCTTCTTTAATTTCTGATGCAGGATCTTCATATTTAAATTCATGGCGCCCTTCCTCTTCCATCATTGCACTTGCATTCATGGCAGGTTCGTCTATGGAGTATCCGCCAATAAAGGCAATGCCGACATTATCCTTTCTCAAAAGAGCATATGAGGCATCTGTAATTCCTGCCATAGAAGCAAGAGCTATTGGAGTTTTTACTGTACGACCGTTTATCATCAGTTCGTACCGATCATAGGAGTCCATCATTCTCCCGTATCTTTTTGTAATAAACTATCTAATTCCTTTGGGTATAGACATGGGAGCCGGTAAGCGCCGGAGCATCTTTCAAGTTCAATTCCGGATTTGAAATCCTCAATTGAGATCCCCGCACCATTTTTTCTAAATTCCATTATATCAGGCCAGGACATAAGATAGGCCTTGTTTGAACTTCCCTTTCCGCCGCGGAACTCAACTGCCAGAAAACCTCTCCTGCCTGTTTTCTTAATGAAATCCCATATCGCATCAACCTGATGAACATTATTTTTATCCTCATGAAAATGCTGTGAAAAATAGATCTTTTTTCCTTTTATTGACTTGCACTCAATTGTAAGATAATATCGCGGATTGAGTGAATCTACCAAAACATCAACATACTGCGTATTAAATTTTGACTGCTTTAGCCTGTATGCATATCCTTTCAGATTATTTTCCGTGAAAAAATCATTGAGGCAATGCACTATATCTCTTTCAAAATCACCCATCAGTTCATTAACATATAATTGTCATATCCAAAAAAGAATCGGTAATTATTTTATTAATAATTGTTGTACATTGTATGATATGTCTAAGACTGGATTCTTACTTGTCGGACACGGCAGTACAAAACCATATAACAAACAGCTCATAGAAAACACAGCAAAACTTGTTTCCGAGAAGGAAACTGGATATCTTGTAAGATGTGGATTTATGGAGAACAGCACTCCCTCAATTCCTGAAATTCTCGAGGAATTCAGAAAAGAGGATATTGAATCAATGGTTGTTGTACCTCTTTTCCTTGCAAGAGGAGTACATATCGATGAAGACATCCCAGGTATACTCGGACTTAAAGAAGGAAGCCACAGAGGCACATTTGCAACCGAGAAAGGCGAAGTCCCGCTCGTATATGCACACCCAATCGGCGAAAACCCCATGCTTGCAGACCTCATGATCTCAAGTGCAAAGCAGGCAACCGAGAAATATCTTTAATTTTTTTATTTTTTATGTACATTCTGGTGCTTGACACCATTCACGGCGGCGAAGAGATAGCCACTCATCTTGAGATATGCGGCCATAAATGCGATATGGTTGACATTTACAGACATGAGTCGGGAATCTCAGAAGATGCAGCCAAAAAAAAAGTGTATGATCTGATTGTGGCACCTGTTCACTTAAATCCCGGGCATCCTCTTCTAAATTACTCAGATACACCTGTAATCACACACCACAACGCAGTTGCAATGATTTTGCAGGACAAAAAAACAGTAAAGACAATAGAGATTACAGGCACACGCGGCAAAACAACGACCGCCTTTGCCCTTTCTCATATCCTTAAAGGGAAAGGTATTCTCCATACTTCAAAGGGAACCTGTAAAATTCCGGAGAATGAAGTTATTTTTAAAAAGAGTATCACCCCCGCATCTGTGATAAACCCTGCATTACTTGCTTTTAAAGAAGACAGATGGCTTATTGCCGAAGAGTCACTCGGGATCTCCGGAATTGGTGATCTTTGCATCCTGACATCAGATGAAGACTATGCTTTCGCAGGCGGGAATAAGACCGCACTCGCTGAAAAGATCAGATCACTAAAAGGGGCAGAGAAAATTCTTCTCTCTTTTGGAGTGAATTTCCCGGTTGAAGAGGGGATATACTCTTCTGATCTTGTATCCGTAAATGAGGATACATGCTCATACTCATACAAAGATATCAGAGGTAATTTTTCAAACCCGCTTCTTTTGGTGGATGGATACAGGGAAGCAATAGCAACGGCAACTGCCGCAGGGTGTATTCTTGGAACAGATCCTAAAGATCTTGAAACTTTCATTCCGATAGAAGGCAGAATGTCAGTTTCAAAAATAAATGATATACAGATTATTGATAATTCCAACAGCGGTGTTAACAAAAAAACCACATTAACAGCGGCATCCTATGCCAGAAAATTAACAGGTTTAAATGAGATAACCCTTGTAATTGGAATTGAGGCGGAAAACATCTGTGAAGGCTTTAGTGAGAAGGATGTAACTGATGCAATAATAGAGATTGCACCTGCAGAAGTCGTAATTGTAGGCAATTCCCTAAATGGCATAAAATCAGAGAACATAGGGAACATACCCGTTAATTATCAAAATAATCTTAATTCAGGAAAACAAAAAGCCATTGAAGATGCAAATACAGGCGCAATAGTTCTTTGTGTTAAAACATGGAGGTAATAAGATATGAAATATATTCAGCCCAGGCCGAGTTCTATCGTTGCAGGTCTTTATACTGTAAGGGATCTCGGTGTTGAGGTTGCAATCCTGCACGGACCTTCAGGATGCTCTTTTAAACATGCGAGACTCCTTGAAGAGGACGGACTTCGGGTTCTTACAACATCACTCTCTGATAATGAGTTCATATTCGGCGGACAGGAAATCCTTGAAAAAGTTCTCAGATATGCCGAAACGGAGTTCAAACCGAAGAGAATGGCAGTTGTCGGAACATGTGTTTCAATGATAATCGGTGAGGACATGGAAGCTGCAATTGAAGATTCAGGAGTTACTACACCAACAATAGCAGTTGACATCCACGCAGGATTTAAGGAGAATATCGACGGCGTTATTGCAGCACTTGAACCTGCCGCAAAAGCCGGATGGATCAACACCGAAGAGCTTGCCAGACAAAAGGAGCTCCTTCATGCGGCTAACCAGGTTGAAAGACTGCGGGGTGCGGCATACAAATCATATATTCAGCCACAAAGAGGCGATCTCAAGCATCTGGTCGCAGAAAGACTACTTGAATGTGTAGATTCAGGTAAAAAAGGTATTGCAATTATGAATGCGAAAAAGGAAACAGCTTACATGTTCGCCGATGCCTTAACTGCTCTCAATACTTCCTGTCCTGATGCTGACATTAAATACATCGCAAATTTAGAGGAAAGGGGGCTTCCAAAAGTCAGAAATGATGCGAAAAACATCAGGGAAGATCTTTTAAAAGCGGGCGTAACCGCAGAATATATAGGAGCACTTGATGAGTACGGCGCAAATGGTGAGAGGCTTGGAGAGGCAATATCAGAATGTAAACCGGATTTTGCACTTATAGCAGGCGTGCCACACGCAATTCCGCCTGAATATCTGGATGGAATTGAAGTTTTTTCAGTAACAAACGGGCCAAGACAGGTTGAACCCCTCCATGAATTCGGCCACGACCATGTAGTTGTTGAAATTGACCTGCATCCAAAGACTCTTGGTGTCAAAAATATTGTCCCAAGCGAATTTGGAGATGTTCTCCGGAGTTTTAGATGAAAAGTCTTCTTATCACAGGAGACCGCTCGGGAAGCGGAAAGACCAGCATCACACTCGGTATCTCCGCATATCTTTCAAAAGACTATACAGTGCAGCCATTTAAGGTTGCAATGGACTACATTGACCCTTCTTATCTTACCGGCGTCACAGGCAGGATGTGCAGAAACCTGGACAGTTTTGTGATGACTCCTGAGCAGATTCAGGACTCATACAATAATGCATGTGTCGGTGCTGACATCGCCATAACAGAGGGAGTCAGAGGCCTCTACGAAGGCTCTGAAGCACTCGCAGATACAGGATCAACAGCAAGTGTGGCAAAGATGCTGGATCAGAATGTGATTCTGGTTTTAAACGCCCAGAGCATTACAAGAAGTGCGGCCGCAATTGTAAAGGGTTTTTGTGCATTTGATCCGGAAGTAAAAATAAAAGGCATAATCCTCAACCAGATTATCAGTGATAACCATAAAAACAAAGCAAAAACTGCAATAGAACACACCACAGGAATTCCTGTTATCGGCGCAATCCCGAGAACCGAAGAGATGAAACTCACAATGCGCCATCTCGGCCTTGTTCCTTATCTGGAAGGTAAAAATGACGATGAATTTCTAAAACGTGTCGAAAAGGTAACAGAAATTATCGAGAAAAACATCGACACAGACACACTTTTGGATCTTTCAAAAGAGTCAGCACCACCTCTTAAAAAACCTGAAATGTTCATACCACCGGATTATTCTGATATTAAAATCGGAGTAGCAGTTGATGAGGCATTCAACTTCTATTATAACGACTTATTCGAAATACTTCCTGCCCTCGGTGCCGAGATTATTAAATTCAGCCCGATTCATGACAGACTTCCGGATGCCGACGGGTACATCATTGGCGGAGGATATCCCGAAATGTTTGCAAAGGAACTTGAGGATAACAGCCGGATGCGTGAGGCCGTAACTGAAATCTCAAAAAATGACATCCCTGTTTATGCCGAATGCGGCGGACTTATCTATCTGACAAAAAAACTGACACTAAAAGAAGGCTGGAACAATCTTGAATCAGATATGCAGTATGATATGGCAGGTGTATTTGACGGTGAGACCAGAATGCCCACGCGAAGGGTAATCGGATATGTAAAGGGAAATTCAGATGAAAAATGTCCTCTTGGTGCATCTTATTTCAGCGGACACGAATTCCATCATACAGATGTAATTCTTCCAAAGGACACTCATTTTTCATATACACTCTCCCGCGGGAGAGGAATCAGGGAAAATCTTGACGGCGCTCTAAAGAATAAAACGCTTGCATCATACACACATCTGCACCCTGTTGCATCAAAAAATATGATCGAAAACTTTGTTTCAGAATGCAGAACCAGGAATTAACCGCTTTTTTTATACTACAGGAATATATCCCGGTTTAATAATTATTTTTTAATTTTTTCAGACTTTTTGGTATGAATAAAGCAAAAAATAATTATCTTTAGGGCTGACATAAATTCTATGATTATCTACCTGGACGGGGAATACCTGCCAAAGGAGGAGGCAAAAGTATCTGTTTTTGATCACGGTCTTTTATATGGAGACGGTGTTTTTGAAGGAATCAGAGCATATAACTCAAGGGTTTTCAGATTAACCGAACACCTTGACAGGCTGTATGACTCTGCAAAGACAATTGATCTCAATATTGGCATTACAAAGGCTGAAATGGAAGAAATTGTCCTTGAAACCCTCAGAAAAAACGAGTTAAAGGATGCTTATATCCGGCTGGTTGTAACACGCGGCATCGGCGACCTTGGCCTTGACCCGAGGAAATGTGAAAAACCCACTATTTTTGTGATTGCAACAGGATGGGGTGCAATGTATGGCGATCTGTATGAAAAGGGACTTCGCGCAATAACAGTATCAATACGAAGAAATCCTGCTGATGCACTTCCGCCGAATGTTAAGAGTCTTAATTATTTAAACAATATTCTTGCAAAAATTGAGGCAAATTACAAGGGCGGAGATGAGGCAATCTTTTTTGACACAAACGGATATGTGGCAGAAGGCTCGGGAGACAACATCTTTGTCGTTAAAAACGGCGTGATCCTGACACCACCCACATTAAACAATTTAAGGGGCATCACAAGAATGGTTCTCCTTGAAATCGCATCAGAGCTTGGAATACCTGTAAAAGAGCAAAATCTCGGTTACTTTGATCTATACACTGCAGACGAAATTCTGGTTACCGGTTCTGCCGCAGAGATTGCGCCTGTCACATTAATTGACGGCAGAAAAATAGGAACCGGAAAACCGGGTCCCGTCGCCGCACAACTCGTTGCCGCTTTTAAGCCAAAAGCAGAGAGCGAAGGCAAAGAGATCTACAAATAATCTTAATCATAAAACCCAATTTATTTATTTAACTAAAATATCCCATAAATTAAAGTCCGAATCCCAAATCAAAACGTATATAACCTAAAGTTGCGAATAGAGTAAGGCAATCATTCAGGTAATGATTCTCCTGCTGATATAGTGTAGGGGCCAATCATGCCGGCCTTTCACGCCGGCGACTGGGGTTCAAATCCCCATATCAGCACTCCTGTCTAAAGTGGAGAGCTCAAACGATTTTGATGAGCAAAAACTGTTAGATTCTTTTAAGTTATTCGTTCAGAATAATCCTGATTTTTTGTCATCTCAGACATCGGGT
>NZ_JBSREC010000112.1:0-6143 GCF_055145805.1 Methanomicrobium sp.
ACACGAGGAGACAAGACTTGCAAGAGCATACTTTGAGGAGACCGAAGATCCAAAAGAGGCACTGAATCTTATGCCTGTACATATGCACTATGAACGCTCGATGCTTCACCACCTTGTCGAAAAGCCGGGAGATTATAAAGGTGCTCTTACCACAATCCCGCCAAAACTTCTCTCAATGTTTGTAAGCGCCTTTCAGTCGTACCTCTTCAACCGCATCCTAAGCCTCAGAATCAGGGAGACGGACGGAGATATATTTAAACCGGAAACCGGGGACAGACTTCTGTTCCCGGGCGGCAGGGAAGATCTCGTGGATCAGAGGAACATAAAAACCGCAGGCGTTCACATAAAAAGAGGAAAGTGCACGGTTGCAATATACATGCCGGGTTCAGAGGATTTTGAGCATAAAGGATATATGGACAGTTTTGCCTCCGCTATAATGGATGATTTAAATATCACAAAAGAGAGTTATTCAAACTTATCAGATATAATCGGCGCAAGATTCACAGGTGCTTTAAGGCCTGTTTCTCTGAAGACAGAAGTCAGCGGCTCGATCAGAGAGAATGATATAATACTTGAATTCACCCTTCCTCCCGGACAGTATGCAACAACAGTCTGCAGGGAGATTATGAAAAGCGATCCTAAAAATATGGCCTGAAAAGATAGGATTCAGGCATCATTTTGTTTTATTTTCAGCTGATTTTTCCTCTGTTACGAGAGGGGAATTACTATCATAATTTTTTGTAAACTCAATTGCATCAAACAGATTTCCCATCTCATCCACAAGTCCGAGAGCTAATGCATCCTGACCACGTATTAGCTGTGCTTCTTCAATATCAGACCTGTCAATATTTCTCTCGGATATAACATCAGATATAAACAACTCAAAGCTGTCATCAACCATCTTCTGGACATACTCAAGCTCTTCATCGCTCAGGCCGCGGAATGTTGCTCCGAGATCTTTTAGATCACCGGACTTAACAACGGCAACAGAGACCCCCTCCCTGTCAAGCGATTCACTGGTGTCATAAAAGGTCCAGATTGTTCCGACACTGCCGGTCATGGTATCAGGATTTGCAAATATCCAGTCTGAATGGGAGCTTATATGGTAAGCTGCAGAGGTAGCCATATCCCCCATTGATACAACAACCGGCTTTTTTGTCTTTGCATATTCTATATCTCTTATAATCTCCTGTGAAGCAGAAGGAGAGCCGCCAGGGCTGTTTACACGAAGAACAATCCCTTCAGTCAGGGGATCATCAGCAGCGGCCCTAATCTGGGCTCCGACATAATCGCTTCCCGCATATCCTCCGCTGTATATATTTCCCGTAATGAGCGTTCCTTCAACACGGATTACTTTCACTCCTCCGTCCTGTGCATAAGGAAACAGTGAGAAAACAGCAAATAATACTATAGCTAAAAAAATTCCCGCCACAAACCATTTTATGCCGTTTTTGCGGAGCTTTGCCTTTTCTGCCTTACCTATCTCTTTGTCAAGCCATGACATGCCTATTCACCGTACATTACATCATACTCTGTTACGAGATTTGTCCCACACATATAATGACTTTTGAGAGTCAGACGAAACATCTCTTCCTCGGAATCTATATGCATACCGCCGACAAGAGAGGGGGTATCAGCGCCGCCGACAATAAATGGCAGGTGAATGAGCCTCACTTCATCAACAAGCCTGTCCTGAAGCATGTAGTAGTTTAAAGTCGGGCCGCCCTCGACCATCATTTTTCTGACATCATATTCTGAATAGAGGATTTCCATTAAAAGCGGTAATTCGATCTTATCCTCTCCGCAGAATACAACATCTGCGCCTTTTTCCTTTATCGCCTCAATTCTTTCTAAAGGTGCTTTTTTGCTCACAGCAACAATTGTCTTTGCATCACTGCCCAAAACATTTGAATCAAGAGGGATGTCCCCTGTGCTGTTTGGAATGACTCTTACAGGATTTTCTCCCTCCACATAACGGACTGTTAAAAATGAGTTGTCAATCTTAATTGTATTTGAACCCACCATTATTGCGTCATATTCAGCCCTTGTTTTATGGAGAAGCAGATCAGTTTCAGGATCCATGTATTTCATCAGTATTTTGCTGGATGCACCTTTTTTTAATGTCAGTTTACCATCAACGGTAATCTCCGACATTATCATAACATGAGGTCTTCTATTCTCTTCTGCCATGACAATCTTTCTAAGAGGTTTATTGTTCTGTATCAGTAAAGAAGTTAGCCCTATAAATTTACACAGAAAGATTCAGATATTCAAAAATTTTGCCTCTTAAAGATTTGTTGCAATGTGAGTAAAATGCCCATTACAAAAAATAATTCAGGAAAATTTAGTGAAACCTTTAAGCCAGTGATTCCAAATAATTAAGATATGAATATTACTGCGTTAAGACCAAAATTTATCGGATGCCTCGAGCCCGTTGCAGATATATTCATAAAATTAAGGCTCACACCCAATATGATCTCGGTTATGTCCTTAATAGCCGGCCTTATCACTGCGTATCTCTTCTTCAGGCAGTTTTTCGCTTTAGGAGCACTCTTTCTGATTTTATCTGCCCTGCTTGACCTTGTTGACGGCACTGTTGCAAGAAAGACAGGCAACGAAAGCAAATTCGGGGCTGTTTTTGACTGGGTTGTTGACAAGTATGTAGACAGTATAGTTATTTTGGGAATTGGTCTTTCAGGAATTGCGATTATAAGCCCGTTTATCACATTAAACGGAATAAACGGTTACATACTTGACTTTGCAGTAGTCGCTCTTGCAATAATCGGTTCTCTCATGAACACTTTCATAAAACCGGTCACATATGCGGAAGTGGGTTTTGAAAAGAGAGAAGACGGAAAAATTGACGATCCCTTAGAGAGAGTCGGCTTTTTCGGAAGACCGGAGACAATAATATTTTTGGTTCTCGGAGGTCTTAGCGGTCTTATCATACCGGCAATTGTGATAATTGCAATCTGTACAAATCTCTCGGCATTCCAGAGGGTTATTTACCTCTACAGACACCTTTGATCTTTTCCATATACACTTTTATCAGACCGTCTGCAAAACTTCCCAGTTCGGGAATAACCGAGAACAATCCAAGTGCAAGTACTATCAGAAATACAAGTGCCCCGAGTTCTGCCATCACATTATGCGCCCAGAAGAAACTTTCATAACCATATTCCCCATTTGAGGCTATCCCAGGAAGATACTGAAACCACTGGCCTGTGCATGCCGCGACTACAAAAACATTTCTTAGAAGATTTAAAATGTATATTACAGGCGTAATTAAAAGAAATGCCAGAATTTTCTGTTTATTCTCTGTCGGAATGCAGTATGCAAGACCAAGCATTATGGCAATGCTCTGAATTCCCGTACATGCAAGTATAATCTCAACACGGAATCCGTTATATTCAAGCGTATTCCACGCCGTTTCATTAAAAGGAAGTCCGAAGAGTATTCCCAGGGCATAGACCTGATCTGTAACACATGCAATTAAAAAATCCCCCGCTGCCGGTATATATGCGAAGGGAAAATAGATCAAAAATGCAATCGCCGCGCCGCGGCTTAAGTATATGACATATTTATTTTCTTTTAACAACTCCGACACAGTTATTGCAAGAAAAGGTATTCCCAGTATCCCGAGAACAGGATATAAAAAATTGCTCTCTTCAGATATATAATATGAAAAATCCGCTATTAACGCCAGTATTATAAGTATCCAGCCCGCAATTGCAAAGTATTTTTTTATGCTTCCCGGTATCAGGAGAAATCCTATAAATGCGAGGGCAGATAAAAAAACCAAAAGAGCTTCCATTGGTTATAATCTTGGCATTAATTCCATAAAAACGTACATGAACAAATTTTCAGAACAAATTCTTAATTTAAGTTTTTATACGGATTAATACAGCCCCCTCATAGAAATTATAATTTCATCTGACAGAATCCATAATGATTAATCAAATAGAGACGAATAATATAGCCAATGATGTTCTGTCCAAATTGCAAAAGTATGCTGAAATCAATAGGTGGAAAACTCAAATGCCCGAGATGTGATTTTGAAAAAGATGTCTCAGACAAGTCACAACTTCAGAAAACAAGACAGAGAGTTGAAAAAGAGATAATTATCGTTGATGAGGAAAATCAGATGTCAACGATGCCGACAACTGAAGTAAAATGTCCTGAGTGCGGCAACAAAACCGCTGAATGGTGGCTTCGCCAGCTCCGTTCAGCTGATGAAAGTGAGGTTCGCTTCTTCCGCTGCACAAAATGCAAATTCACATGGCGTGAATACGACTAAATAATTATTTTCCCACTTTATTTTTAATTAAATTTTTCCCGGAATTTATAAGAGAATTTGATATCTCTTTATTTTTCTAAAGATTTAACCTGATTATTAGCATAATTCAAAAGAGCACGATTTTTCTTCCTGATTCCTGTGTTTTAACTCATAAATCCTGTTTAATTTTGGCTGAGGCAGCCCAAAGGATGGCGTTTAAGCCGGCTGCCATAATAAGCGCAAAAACGTGTAAGTTCAGGGCGTTTTATAAAAAGGAAAAAAATAATTATTTTCAGAACAGTCCCTGTCCCTTGACGCGGTATTTACTCTGAAGGGTTCTTCCGACAACACGGAATGCAGTCTCAAGCTCTTCAAACGGAGGCACCTTATTCTCCCTTAGGATTTCACGACCGCCGTTCATCTCTGCACCGCCAAGCAGAACGGACACTATTCTCTTATTAGTAGACTCGGAAAGCATCATAATCTGCTTTGCAAAACGCTCTGATGTTAAGACAAGGTTTGGGAAACCTATTATCATACATATGTCCCAGAGATCGTCATGTTTTGTAAGAATACTGAATGTCTTTGCAAACCTTGCACCATCTGCATCTCCCAGGAGATCAACAGGGTTTCCACGATTCCAGAATGGTGGCAGGAATTCGTCCATCTCATCAATTACATTCTGTGGCAGATCAACAATCTCAATACCATAGCGTTCTGCATAATCGGTTGAAAGAACTGCAAAACCGCCTGCATTTGTAACAACAACTGCACGCTTGCCCTTCGGATAGTGCTTGTTGTGTGAAAGGAATTCTGCTGCCAAAAAAGCATCTTCAAGGTTTGTAACGCTTAATACTCCTGCCTCTCTGAATGCTTCCATGTAAACCTCATAGCTTCCTGCAAGAGAGCCGGTATGGGATGCGGCAGCGGCACGGCCCCGCTCAGACGAACCGGACTTTATTGCAACAACAGGCTTTGTCTTTGCAATTCTTGATACAACATCCAAAAAACCCTTTCCGTTGTTGATCTCCTCAATGTACATGATGATCGCTTCGGTATTCGGATCAGCCTCAGCCCAGTGGAGATAGTCAAAGAAATTAAGATCAGCCTGGTTTCCAACCGAAACCACAGCAGAGAATCCTACATTGTGTGTTAAACTCCAGTCAACAACCGCGTTTACAATGGCACCGCTCTGGGAGAGAAATGCAATGTTTCCGGGCGCAGGTGATCTCTGGACATATGTTGTGTCATATCCCTTGTGGGGAGAGATTATGCCAAGACAGTTGGGACCGACAATTCTTGTGCCGTACTTCTTTGCAATTGCAACCGTATCCTCCTCAAGCTGTCTGCCCTCTTCATTCATCTCCCTAAATCCTGCCGTTATTACAACAGCTATTTTTACGCCCTTTTTGCCGCACTCTTCCATAACCCCGGGAACAAGAGCTGACGGAACAGTAATAACAGCCATATCAACATCCCCTTCTATATCAAGAACGCTCGGACGTGTCTTAAAGCACATAATCACATCCCTTTTGGGATTTACAGGGTATAATTTTCCGGGGAATGTTGAGAGTTTATGCATAACAGCATATCCCATCTTACCGGGTGTTTCCGATGCACCAATTACAGCAATTGATTTTGGATCAAATATGCTGACATCAACCTCTTCTGCATCTTTTAAACCGGTTTTTTGCTCATCACTGAAGATAAATGCTGTATCCACAGCACATGCTCCGGACTCATAGAGTCTTAGGGGATTAATGTCAAACTCCTTTAATTCATCATTCTCCTCAAAGGCGCGGCAGACATTCATAATTGTCTTTACAAGAGTCTCCTCATCCTTTGGCGCAGAACCTCTGTAACCGGA